>JAZDDD010000248.1:0-3665 GCA_036679545.1 Gemmatimonadota bacterium
GTGGACGAAAAGCAGCCCAACGGAACCGTTTTGCGCGGCTCCGACAAAATCGAGTAGGCGCTGGTAGCTGGATCCGCCGTCCGGCGACAGTCCTGCACCAAACTGCACCCGTGTTCCGATGTTGCCGGTGACGTAGTTGAGAATATTCACGGCTGCGGCCGTCTCATGAGCGCGGTCGTGTTGTGCACCCGCTCCCCCAGCCACGGCAAGACTGGCTGCGGCGGCAAACTCCTCTGCAAGACGCCGAACCGTTGCAGCCGACACACCGGTAACACCCGCGACCATGTCGGGTGTGTACTGGCTCAGCATCCCACTCAGTTGCCCCGCATCTGACGGCGCGTTGGCCCCACGCTGCTCGAGGACGAGTCGAGCCATACCAAGTGCTAAGATGCCCTCGGTGCCGGGCTCTGGTGCCACCCACTCGTCGGCGCTGTAGCCCGTCATGCTCATCCGAGGCTCGACGTGAACGAAACGACCCATGTGTTCGTCGTGGTACGCGTGTCCCTCGATAAACTCTCTGGTGAACCGCACCGGGCTCATCCACGTTTCCAGGAAATCCGTCCCGAACGACATGACGTAGTCAGCGGATGCAAAATCGTAGCGTGGGATACTATTGACGTTGAAAACCGACTGATTAGCGAACCGCAGCGCCTCGTACCCGAACGGTTCGAAGACGACCCTGCCACCGGAGCCCAGTGCCGACAACCACTCATCGACCAAACGTCCAAAGGATCCGTTCTCATTGCCCGTCAGAAACCAAACGTTTGATCCCTGCACATTTCCAATTTGTTGGCTGACCTGAGCCAACGCCTCATCCCAGCTAATGGGATCGAAACCGCCGTCAGCGTTTCGAGCCATTGGACTGCGCAGTCTGTCCGGATTGTATAAACCCTGCAGAGAGGAATGACCACGCGAACAAAGACGCCCTTCGTTTATTGGGCTTTCCGGGTTTCCTTCGACCTTTACCGGGCGACCCTCACGCACACGCACGTGCATGCCGCATCCGCTCGGACACTCACGACACGTCGTTGCGTAGTAGGTAGCGACCCCGGGTACTTGGTTGTCCGGAGGCACAAGATAAGGAATGAGTTTCTCAGCGTTTTCCGTGGAGCAGGCTGTTAACGCGGCGGCACCACCACCGGTCACGCCGACAACCTTGAGAAAACGTCTGCGATCCATTTCGCTGGCCATAGACGGTTACCCTAGTAGTGGCAGGCTGTGCAATCGGTCGTCACACCGCGCTCGTTATGACAGTCCAAACACCAACCCATCTTCATCGGCGAATAATCGTAAACCTGGATTGTTGTCTCGATGGGACCGTGACACTCCTGGCAGGTCACCGGCGGATCGGCGTTGACGTGCCGCATGTGGGGGAAGTGGACATAGGGTGGGAGTTTGTGAACCTCCACCCATTCAATTGGTTCACCGGCGGCATCTGCCTGCTGAAGCTTCTGCACTTCCGGATTGCCGGCACCTACGATGACGTGACAACCCATACATGTCGACATGGTTGGCATGCCAGGTGAACTGGAAAACTCCGCCGAGTAATGGCAATACCGACAGTCCATTTGATACTGTCCGGCATGGATGTCGTGGCGATAAAAAATCGGTTGGCGCGGCCCTCGTAGGCTTGCTGTATCGACATCAACAGGTGCCACGAAATTCGCGGGTGGTGGCTCGACGATTTGTTGAGCCTGAACCATTGTCAACACTAAAACCGTCACGACCGCGCCAGTTGCGAGCGCGCCAACGGCCTTGGCTAGCGGCAGCTTTTTAGCCATCCCTTACCCAATCGAGGCTGGTTTCGGCTCCGCCCCGGGTAAAAACGACTCACCCCGACGGGCTGCGATTTGTAAGCGAGAAATCAGTCGCGTGCCGACTTCGTGAAATTGTTCACATGCACGACGACGGAGGTAAGATATGCTAAAGTCGCAGCAGCACAAGCGATTAGCTCCGTGTCTCAATCGCGGCCACCGGTGGGCTAACCCCACTGGGCCAGCACCTCCCCACCATCCAGTTTCGGTAGACTGCCGGGGCCGCCAGCAACCGAACCGAGCCCCTCGGAGTCCATAACGACCTCAATCAAATCGGTACCGGCCTCGAACCACCAGGACGATGGACCAACGTCTGACGGGTAGATAAGGGCCGGCAATCCACCCAACCCCAATGCCGCCTGCAGACCCAGACCGGTTTCTGGCATAGTACCAATCCACATCCGGATACCGGCCGCCACCCCACGCGCGTACACACGGCAGGTTTCCTCCAAACCACCCAATCGTTGCACCTTGAGATTCCAAATGCCGGGGCCTCCCATTTCGATGACTTGTCGTGCAACCTCGTCGCTGACAAGCGACTCGTCGAGACAAATGGGCGTTAGCGCGGCGCGATTCCACACGCTCGCGTCCCAAAGGTCTTCTTCAGCAAAAGGTTGCTCAATAAACACCGCACCACCCAAATCCAATTCGCGTAGTTCCGCTTCGTCACGGACAATGTGGAACGCGGCATTGGCATCGACGGACACATCCAACTTGGTACCGCGGGCTCGCAGCATCTCGCGAACTGCGGCAAGTGGTTTCACGCTCCAACCGGGACGTACTTTTATTTTGATTCGTCGAAACCCCAGCTCAACTGCATCGACAACTTGTGACAACAACAGGCGGATATCTTCGTCCGGTGGGATTCCCAGTGCTGCACCACATATCAGACCGGCGCAAGTTCGCCGGGTGTTGGCGCAGCCCAACGTGTTGAGCCGATCATCAACAAGTGTCTTGAGCGGAACGTCTTGCGTTCGCGCCTGTAAGTCCCACCACGCGTTGTCTACCGCAGCACGGGCCATCCGGTTGCCGCGGAGATTGTGACCCAACATCTCCCCGACTTGCGCCGAGTGATCAAACGTCGCACCGACCGTCCTGGGAATGAGCACGTCGCGTAGGCACATTCTTGCCGAGTCAAATGTTTCCGCGGAGTAAAAAGGCAATTCGAATGGCGCGGCTTCACCGAAACCACGAACACCCGCATCCGACTCTAACACGACCACCAAGGAACGTCGGTGCGTCATGGCACCGCCACTGATCGCAAACGGTACACGCAGTGGGACGGAAACATCCACCAACTTTGCCCGCGCAACCGTGACCTTAACGAAGGCCATATCCTATGATGTCACGGAAATGTAGGACGCCATCTTTTGGCGCGAGATGTCCCGACTCGTTCAGACTCCACAGCCACGGGATAAGACCGTGCGTTGGATCGAGAAGAAGCGTAAGGAGCGCACAGCGCGAGCGACTTCCACGGCTGATTATGTATTCGCGCCTCGGAAGTTGGAAAAAAGTGTGGACCTGGCCGTTTTCACACCCACGCAGCGCATACTCCACCATCATCCGACCCGAACAGATATTGCCCGTGCCTGAGAGGGGTATGGATAGTGCGCCCGTTTCACCGGCGTTTTCCAAGATACGAAGGTTGCGATCGCTGAGATCCCAACCCCCATACGCAACACCCCGCTTTGTGTCAAACAATCGATTAAAAACAACCAGGAAATCTGGTTTCGATTCGTCTCGAGCCACGGCGCGCAGCATGTCCAGCTGAAACGCATCGTCGTAGACCGCGTTCATCACCTTGATACCCAACTTCACACCTTCCACACGGCGAATCCACATGGCCAGGTT
>JAZDDD010000249.1:0-10058 GCA_036679545.1 Gemmatimonadota bacterium
ACGCGCAATTGACGTGGGTGGCACGTCGCGGGCGCGCCACCGTTCGCCTCACCTATACGTTCTACCCCGACCGTTACCTGTTCGACGTGCGGGGTCAACTGGAGGGCTTCCCCACGAACAATCCACTGCTCGTGGTTGAAATCGGTCCCGGGTTGAGATCGGTGGAGGCGGATTCCGGCTTGGATTACCGAGCGTTTGGTATTGTCACCAAACAGAACCGCACGGAAAATCTCAAGTTCAGCTCGTTGAGCGAAGGAGAAATTCAGGAATTGCCAGGGCCGTTTGAGTGGGTCGCCGTCAAATCCAAGTATTTCCTTGGTGCAATCTTGGCGATTGACGAGGGTCAGCCACAGTTCGGTGGAGGTATTGCTCGAGGGCTGTTTCGTGTCGGCCGCCAGACCCGCAAGGTGCGCGTGCAGGCGTCACTTGCCGTGCCGGGTGGGTCGTTTGGATATTCGGTTTACGTGGGTCCTCAGGAGAACCGTCGCCTCACGGTCATTGGCCACGAGTTGGAAGACGCCAATCCATACGGTTGGATCATGCGGCCCATCATTCGCCCCGTCTCAGTGGTGATCGTGCGCATTCTTGTTTGGGGACACGAGAACCTGAGTATTCCGTTCGGGTGGATGCTCGTGTTCTTCGGTGTGGGCATTCGTCTCCTGATGTGGCCGCTAAACCAAAAGGCCATGAAGTCTCAAATGGCCGTTCAGGAGGTCCAACCTGAAATTGAGGCTATCAAGAAGAAGTACAAAGACGACCAGCAGCGTCTTGGCCAAGAGACGATGAAGCTTTACAAGGAGCGAGGCATCAACCCGGTGGGTGGTTGCTTACCAATGCTTCTGCCGATGCCGATTCTCTTTGCGTTCTTCTTTGTGTTCCTCAATACGATCGAATTGCGCGGGGTTCCCTGGCTGTGGCTGCCTGACCTTTCGCGTCCCGATCCGCTTTTTATCATCCCGTTGTTGATGGGCGGATCCATGTTCCTGGTGACGAAGTTGGGTCAGCGTGGGATTCCGCCAAACCCTCAGGCCAAAGTTATGCTGTACGCGATGCCAATCGTGTTTACTGTCATGTTCTTTAACTTCTCGTCCGGACTAAACCTCTACTACACGTCGCAGCAGCTGGCCAGTCTTCCACAGCAGTGGTTGATTTCACAACGTAGAATGGCGGCGCGGGCGGGTTCTAACAAATAACGAGAGGTTCTTCCGGTGCTGACTGATGTCATAGCAGCGGTTGCCACACCGGCGGGCCGATCGGCCGTCTCATTGATCCGAATCACAGGCGACGGAGCGCACGCCGTGGCCTCTCGTGTTCTTCACCCCTTCACCAAGTCGAATCCCCGTCGCGTCCGTCGATCGACAATCGTACATCCGTCCACCGGGGAACGCTTGGACGATGTGCTGTACACGGTATTCGCGTCGCCCCACTCCTATACCGGACAAGACATCGTGGAGATCTCTTGCCATGGTGGTGTGTTGGTCCCCACCGAAGTGCTGGAAGCCTTGCTGGGCGCGGGTGCCAGGCTGGCGCGGTCGGGTGAGTTTACCCGACGCGCACTGTTGGCGGGAAAAATGGATCTTCTGCAGGCGGAAGCCATTGGCGATCTCATTGACGCTTCGGCTCCGGCGCAACGGCGGGCCGCATTCGATCAAATGGAACGCGGACTAACTCGACGCATTGAAGAGTTGAGGCAGAAGGTCTTAGACGTAGAAACACTTGTGTGTTACGAGATCGATTTCCCCGAAGAAGATTCGGGGCCGGTGCCGCCGGAACGCATTCGAGAGGCGATCGATGGTCTTCGCGATACTTGTCAGATGCTGCTTGCAACCTCCACTGAAGGTGAGCGGTTGCGTGAGGGTGCGGTTGTCGTCATCGCGGGACTACCCAATAGCGGAAAGTCGTCCCTGTTCAATGCGTTGTTGGGCATGGAGCGCGCCATTGTTACTGACCTACCCGGTACGACAAGAGACGCCATAGAGGCGCCACTGACATGTGACGGTTTCCCGATACGATTGGTTGATACCGCGGGTCTGCGGTCTACGACAGACGTGGTTGAGCAGAAAGGCATTGAGGTCAGCCACCGGTATCTCGCCGGCGCGGACGCCGTCCTCTTCTGTGCTGAGGCGGGTCGCGTCTTGACCAAAGAAGAACACGGTTTTCTTTCGTCGCTCGCGGCACCAAACATCGTGGTGCGAACAAAGGCTGATTTGTCGGGAGCAAAAAATACACAAGATATTTGTGTATCGGTTAACACGGGTGAGGGATTGGAGAGTCTTCGCGCTGCGTTGGCTCGAATGACGTTTGCGGAATTAGCCGGTGCTGTGAATGTCGAGCCGCTGTTAACGAGGGCACGGCATCGTGTTTCGTTGCAGCAGTGTCTGGAGGAGGTAACCGCATTTGCCCATGCGCGGGATGCGGGTATCGAAAGTGCCGTCGCGGCGGCGCATCTGAGGGCCGCCGTCACAAAGCTCGAGTCAGTGATTGGCGTCGTCACCAACGAGGACGTCCTGGACGCCGTCTTTTCGCGTTTTTGTATTGGAAAGTGAACGAGTTTCGGAATTAGGCCGGGCGGGCACCACTGGCCGAATCAGGTTGATCGAAGATGTTGGCATCGAAAACTTCGGCCTCCGCCCGCAAAGCAGTGGCGATACCGAGGTCGCTAACTTGGTCCGCCACCATTCTGCGGCCAAGGTAGTACCCGGACCGTTCGGGAAGGACTTTCCCTGAGACCATTCTCGATGTTTGGGACACACCGCCAGTCAAGTATCTGAGTCGGTACCCTATGCCTGTTTTGTCCAGTTCGCTTGCGACAGCGCGCTTGAGAAATGCCTCCAGTTCCCGAAGGCGCCGGTACTGACGACTTCCGTAGCCGTAGTAATCCAACACGTCAAAACCGGGTGCTACCAACATCGAGCCGGCGACTGCCAGGCCCTCGTTGACCAGGAGTTCCCGTAACTTGGCCTGGCTGCTCACGTCCCAATAGTCAAAGTAGCCCTGCCTGTCGAAAACCAAGCGGGAGATCTCACTCCGGCTGAGATAGGATGTGTAACGAACCGTGTGCGCCAACTCGTGTGCGATCCAAAGCGGCAGGAACTTCGGGCTCAATCCCAGGCCGTATGTGTCTGCATTTGGCCGGCCCGTGAAATGTTCGAGACATACGAATGCGATACCTCGGCCTCCGACGACCAATTCGCCGGCGTTGGCCCCGCCCACACCGACCATCAGGCACACGTCGGTGTCACGCTCGACGCCGAACGTTTGTTCACACCTTTCGAAGGTTTCCGCGGCAAGAGACGCCACGTCTACATGGTCGAGGAGTTGGTGTAGGTCGCGTCGTTCGGCGAGCACCGCCCGGCGCATGACTTCCTCTGCCTGGGGCGAGTCAGGATCGAGGATATAATTATGCCAATAGGCGGAAAGCAGTGGCTTGTTGTTTTCGTAATAGCGGCGATACGCCTCAAGGGGATCCGGCGCGGCGGCGGCCGCAAAGAACTCTGCAGTGAGGTCAATGAGCATTGTCGCGCCAAAATTTGGAGCGCGCGACTTGGTATGTAAAGGGTTTAGTCCCCGCGCAACTCTTCGCTACGTTCTGCCAACAACTTACGCTCCTCCGGTGTCAAGCTGTCCATGCCGTGCTCGACGATTTTATCCAGCAAGAGATCAACTTCATCCATGGGTGACGTTTTGGGCGGGACACTCGGAGTTTGCTCTTCGCCGGCGTTCTCTTCGGCAGCGGACGGATGTACCAAAACTTTTACCGGCCTTTCCGTTGGTTGCGAACGTGTTGCTCGATCGGCCATGAGTGGGAGTCCCTTAAAATACAAGAATCCCATCAAAAAGCCGCCAAGATGTGCAAACCGCGCTGAACGCGAGCGCGACGCCAAACACTGCAGCACTTGCACCTACGAACGGCCGGACGGGTATGACAATGTTGATTAAGAACGAAAACGCCGCTCCACCAAGCCCGCACAACATGTAGTAACGCGCAAAACTCGTACTACCCATCCGTTCTTCGACGGCCGGACCGAAGAAAAACAGCATGAGCATGTTGAACGCGATATGGAGGAAGCCGTTGTGCACAAACATGTAGGACACGAAGGTCCACGGCTGGGTGAGTGCGGTTGATGGACTGAACGCAAAGGTTTCGCCAAACCACGAACCCATGAAAACCGTCAGCTGTAGCAAATACACTACGGCGTTGGCCACCAATAGTCGCCGAACCCAAGGCGTCAATGAAAGCGGAGATCCGCGGTTTGGTTCGTCCCAGTCGCTGGTATACATCCTACCGGTCTCTATCCCTTCGCAGGGTCACTTTGTTCCGGACACCTTGCGGTTGTATGCCGATTCGCAAATAGACTCGCAGAGTTCACCCAAGTCCATTCCGATGCTTCGCGCCGACTGCGGGAGGAGGCTGGTTGCCGTAAGTCCCGGCAGCGTATTGGCTTCCAGACAATACGGCACACCGTCCGCATCCACTCGAAAATCTACACGCGAGAAGTCGCGCAGTTTTAGTGCCACATGAACATCGAGGCCTATCGTTTGTATCCGTTCGGTCAACTCGCGATCTATTTGCGCCGGAAAGACCTCTTCGCAACATCCGGGTGTGTATTTGCACTCATAGTCGAAAAGGTCATGACTGGGGATGATTTCCCCCACACCCAACGCCCGGCCATTCAGGATACCTACGGTTAACTCGGGTCCTGCGATGAACTGTTCGAGTAGAACTTCGTCATCGTACGTTAACGCCTCTGCGACGGCGGCATCCAACGCCGTAGTATCGTGCAACAGTGTCAGTCCGACACTGGATCCCACTTTGGACGGTTTTACGATGAGTGGAAGGCCAAGTTCTTCAACAAGTGTCATTTGCGTTGGCCAGAGTCGCCACGCAGGTGTCGCGATGTTCGCGTGGCGCAAGATTCGCTTGGACATATCCTTGTCCATGGCGAGGGCGCTGCCCAGTGGTCCCGACCCCGTGTAGCAGATGTGGGACAGGTCGAACATGGCTTGTAAGGTTCCGCCTTCGGCCTGGTGGCCATGCAGCACCAAGAAGTTTACGTCGGCGTTCTTGATGGCAGGCAACTCAACGAGGCGTGGCCCCAGTTCTTGTGCGCGTAGTGTTTCGAGATCGGCGTGCGAAGGCGGTTTGGTGTTTACCCGAGTCGCAAGAAACGCGGCTTCCATTTCACCTCGTAGTTCCCCGTGCGTCGTGTCCACCACGGAGACCTGGTGGCCTCGTTCCCGCAATGCCAGCACAACCTGCGCTGCGCCGGCCAACGCAACGTCCCGCTCGGGTGTTGATCCGCCGGTAATGACCGTAATTGCACGCATTACATATTGTAGGCAACTCGATAGTGTGGCGTTTCCCACACTTCGACTTGGTGCACTTTTGCGGTGGGAGCTATTTTCTCCAGTTGTTCAGAAGATCGGCGTGCGATGAGTTTTGCTATAAACTCCGCCGTGGGGGCGTTGTGCGAGAATGGTTCGAGGTCGTTTAGATAGCGGTGTTCGAATTCTGAAACGACGGTGCGAATCGTTTGTTCGATGACTCGAAAGTCGATGCCCATGCCGTTGGCGTCCAGTTGGTGCTCCTCCACGCGAACGGTGGCACGGACCCGCCAGTTATGCCCGTGCATGCGCTCACACATATCGACTCCGGATATGGTGTGGGCGGCTGAGAACGTTGTTTCGGCGGAGAGGAGATAGTGTGGCATATCATCGTATCCCGGCGATCTTGTGTACCACATCGTAACGAGTCACGACGCCAGTCAATTCCCCGTTTGTGCAAACGATGGCGGCCGGCGTGTCCCGCGACAACAGGCTAGAAAGACGTTCGATAGGAGCGTTTGCGTCCACGGTGGGAAACGGCCCTTCCATGACCTCTTTGACACACCGCGTGAGTATGGCAGACTCGGACAGAGTGCGTGCCATCAGCGTCCCTTCGGCTACCGAACCCACATTTTGTCCTCCGTCGATAACCGGCAGTTGTGAGATGTTGTAGGACGTCATGAGGTTCAAAGCTTGGCGTACCGTGGCAGAGGGCGCAACTGTTACGAGTTGTGGTGCGTCGGCTGGTTTTGAGGCCAATAACGTTGCCGCGACCACGCGTTCGCGGTCGAGCATTTGGTTTTCCCGCATCCATTCGTCGTCATAGAGTTTGGAGAGATATCTCTCTCCAGTATCCGGCAGTAATACGACGATCATGGCGTTCGGATCGTTCAGTTCGGCTGCAACGTGGAGTGCCACGACGGTGTTCAGTCCGGATGATCCGCCGACGAACAGTCCCTCCTCGCGGGACAACCGCCGCGCCATCAGGAAAGCTTCCGAGTCCGAGACGGTCATGAAGCGATCGACATGCTGGAAATGCAGTGTTTCGGGGATCTTGTCGCCGCCGATTCCTTCAACCTTGTATGGCAGACCCTGCTCTATCACACCCGAGCGTGAGTATTCGTTTAAGATAGAACCTTCGGGATCGCCGGCGATCACCACGATATCGGGATTCTTTTCCTTCAAAAAACGACCCACGCCACTGACGGTTCCGCCCGTACCGGCCGATGCCACGAAATGTGTGATCTTGCCTTCGGTTTGTTCCCAAATCTCCGGACCGGTGCTGCGGTAATGGGCCTCGGGATTCACTTGATTGTAAAACTGGTTGGCGAGAAAAGCGTTGGGTGTCGTTTTGGCGATTGTCTTGGCCGATGACTTCGGCACCGAATGCGCGCAGAAGCCTCACTTTTTCGTCTGACATCTTGTCGGGCATTGTGAAGATGCACCGATAACCCTTGAGTGCGGCGGCGAGCGCCAGACCGACACCAGTATTGCCTGACGTTCCTTCGACGACGACCCCACCCGGCTTCAGCACACCGCGCTTTTCCGCGTCCTCAATGATCGCGATACCAATACGGTCCTTTATGGAACCGCCCGGATTGAAAAACTCTGCTTTTCCGTAGATGGGTGTTTGCGTTTTTTTCGTTACGCTGTTGAGTCTAATGAGTGGTGTGTTCCCGATCGACTGTAGTACGTGGTCGAAGCGCTTTGCGCCGCCATTGTTCATCGTGAGTCCCCGATGTTGGGTGCGTCAGGTATTCGAAAGTGGACGGGTTGAAAAAATGCGGCGTCAATTGCGACGCCCCGCCGTCTCGCGGGAGCAAATAACATTCCCGCCGTACCGGCCAGCGCGGCCGAATCCAATGACGGATAACCACTGCTTTCGGCGACCGCGGTGGATTCAGGGACAAGAATGCCGCGTTGGTCCACGTAAAGTCGCAGTACGACTGTTCCTTCCTGGCGTCGTTCGAATAAGTCGAGTGGATACTCTACGGGGGAGTTTCCATTCGTCATGACCGGAGGTTCATGGTCGGGCGCAGGGGGTTGACCACTGTCCAGGGTTTGGTCCAAGTCACCTCCGCAGGCAAAGGCGAAGATGCACATCAAGAAAAATTGTCTCACATCTCCTCCGCGCGTCGTCTCAAATCGGCCAATGCGTTTAGGGCTTCAACTGGCGTCATTTCGTTCGGATCGAGTGCTCGAATCTGCGCCATGATTGGATGTTCCGCCTCGAAAAGCACCAATTGATCCGGGTCAGGTTGTGGTGGTGGTGTTGATCCGGCCACATGATGGCCCGCCTCAAGCATACTTAGGACTTCACGGGCACGTTTTAACACGTTGTCGGGCAGCCCCGCGAGTCGCGCGACCTGAATACCGTACGATCGATCCGCGCCTCCGGCAACAAGGTGATAAAGGAATACAATTTCGTCGCCAACTTCTCGAGCCGACACATTCACGTTGAATGCGTGTTGTAACTCCTCCGTAAGCTGCGTGAGTTCGTGGTAGTGCGTGGCAAAGATTGTCTTGGCGCCGAGTTGGTCGTGTAAGTACTCGGTAACACTCCAAGCAATGGCTACCCCGTCATACGTCGATGTGCCACGGCCGATCTCGTCGAGCAAGACAAGACTGCGGGGTGTGGCGCCGTGCAGGATGGCACTCGTCTCACTCATCTCCACCATGAACGTTGACTGCCCACGAATCAGATTGTCGCTGGCGCCAACACGTGTAAAAATGCGATCAACGACTCCAATCGTTGCCGTGTCTGCCGGTACAAACGAACCAATCTGTGCGAGCAGTGCGCACAATCCTACTTGTCTCAACACGGTCGATTTACCGGCCATGTTGGGACCGGTGAGCAACATGACACGTTGTGCGTTCGAGAGGTGAACGTCGTTAGGGATGAACTTACCGTGAGGTAACATGCGCTCGACCACCGGGTGACGGCACTGTTGCAACTCCAACTCATCGCCGTCGGTCATGGTTGGCCGCGTGTAGTTTGCCGTTGTCGCCGTGTCGGCAAACGATGCCAACACGTCGAGCTGCGCAATGAGTCGGGCCGTTTGTTGCAGGCGCCCCAGACGCGTATTCACCTCGTTGCACAATCCCTTTATAAGTGCGCCCTCACATTCGAGCACCCGCTCCTCCGCGCCGAGGACTTTTGCTTCGTACTCTTTGAGCTCGGGTGTGACGTACCGTTCGGCGTTCGTGAGTGTTTGGCGTCGCTCGTAGTCACCTGGCACCGCGTCTCGATGTGTCTTTGTGATCTCGATGAAATACCCAAAGACTCGGTTGTATCCAACCTTCAGTGACGAAATGCCCGTTCGCTCCCGCTCTGTTGTTTGCAACGAGGCAATGAATCGTTTGCCACCGTCGCGTAAGTCGCGAGCTGTGTCCAATTCTTCGTTGACGCCTGTGCGGATGCAGTCACCATCCCCTACGGATTGAGCAGGTCTTTCGACGAGCGTTCGTTCCAGTTCCGCCGAAAGATCCGATAAAAGATCAAATTGCTGCGCCACGGATTCCATTAACGCACTCGTGTCTCTGTCGAGACCGTCGAGGGCGCCACGCACGTCAGGGAGCCGGGTGAGTGAATCTCGTAACGCGCCAAGGTCTCGGGGCGACGCGCGTCCGGCTGCCGCCCGCCCGCCGAGTCTTTCAACATCCCGCACACCGTCGAGAGCGTCGCGCAAACGCGAGCGACCGCGTGCGTCCGGCGTCGTGACGCGACTCGATTTGAGATCGTTCGATCAGGGGTGCGAGCAACCACTGGCGCAGGAGACGACCACCCATGGCGGTTTGTGTCGTATTGAGCAGGTCGAACACCGTGGTCGCACCGTCGCCGGGACGGAGTGGATCGACGAGTTCCAGATTACGGCGTGTCATCTCGTCGAGCGGCATGCACGTTCCCGTTCGCCGGATGGTTGGACGTGCAATCTGTGGTAGTCCGCCAGGTTGTAGTTCGGCAGCGTATCGCAAGACGGCACCGGCCGCCGCCACGGCGGGTTTGTCGATGGCTTCGATCCCTAACCCATCGAGACTTGCGAGGCCAAAGCGCCGAATCAAATCGTCGGTGGCCATCGCGCTGTCGAACTCCCACGGTTCGCGAGGCGTAATCATGGCGCCCTCCGCAAGATGCGGCGCGAGTGACTGCGACGTTGGTATGACAATTTCGCGTGGCGCGTATCGAGCGATGGCGGCGGCGGCGTCCGCTGTTGCGACAGTCTCAATTGTGAATTCGCCGGTTGAGACGTCTAAGACGGCGATTCCGCACGCGTCGTCGGTTTCAAGCACGGCGCCGAGAAAATTGTTGTGCGTTCCCTCCAACAAATCTTCGGCCAACACGGCGCCCGGCGTTACGGTCTCAACCACCGCCCTGCGCACAATGCCTTTGGCTTGTTTTGGATCTTCGATTTGTTCGCAGATGGCCACGCGGTGTCCCTGTGCCACCAATCGGCGTACGTACTGTGTGGCCGCCTTGACGGGCACACCGGCTAAGGGCACGCTGGCCGCGGCGCCGTTGTTACGCGATGTGAGTGTGAGTCCCAGGATGCTAGCCGCCAACTCGGCGTCATCAAAAAACATCTCGTAGAAATCCCCCATCCTAAAGAAAAGGATGGAGCCGGGATGTTGCGCCTTGATCTCCCGGTATTGACGGATGACCGGAGTCTCACCGCCGCGCTCGGTCTTGCTCAACGAGTCTCCACAACGAACGGTTGTCCGCCGACTCGTTGACG
>JAZDDD010000025.1:0-3934 GCA_036679545.1 Gemmatimonadota bacterium
CTTCGGGTCGGTTGCATATTCATGGACGACCTGCCCAATAAACATCGCCAGGCGGCTATTCCAAGATGTCACCACACGGGTCAAACGCAACGACCGGGGGGGCCAAGATGTCCGGCCGTCGTGACCCGGCACATCTAAATTGAGATGGGGTACGCAGAAAGCGACCGTGGGGTCTGTCTGCGGAACGCACACTGCACGCCGCCTGTCACCGGGACTAGTCATGTTACGTTCGCTCGCACTCTTCTTGGTTTTCGGAGTTGGCACTTCGATTCCCTTCGTTGGAGCATTGGCCCAAACGAGCTACGTGACACTGGTGGGAGATGTGAGCAACGCTTTGGGCGCCCCACTAGCCAACGCGCGGGTAATGTTGGACGGCAGGCTCGCGGCGCGCACCGCGGCTGATGGCGTCTTCAACGTGTCCGTGCAACTCGCCGGTGAGCACGTGCTCACCATCATGGGTGTGGGCTATTCTCGACGCGACTTTCGGTTTCACCTATCGAGCGACCAACCCAAAGAGATTGACCTTGGTCCGATTCGCCTGAGTGAAATTCCCATTCAGCCAGTGCAAATGACAGGGACCGTTTTGGCAGCGGAATCTCACACAAGAGATTGACCTTGGTCCGATTCGCCTGAGTGAACTTCCCATTCAGCCAGTGGTAATGACAGGGACCGTTGTGGCAGCGGAATCCCACACGGGTGTTGCCAATGTGCCGATCAGCATCAACGGTGAGATCGTTGCGCTCACAGAAACCGACGGCACGTTCCGGGCAGACCTCTACCTCAATGACGGACAAGCAAATTGGCTCGCGGCTCGTCGGATTGGGTATGCACCCCACGAGGTTCAGTTTTCGGTGAGTGCACCCGATTCGCAAATCCGCGTGGACATGGAGTTGATGCCGCTACCGCTCGAACTGGAAGAAATAGTCGTGAGCGCGGGCAAGACGATCTACGTCCCGCCACGTCTTGCGGGTTTTTATCGCCGGCAGAGCCGTGGTGTCGGGCATTTCTTCACACAGGAACAAATCGCCTCGCTCAACCCATTTGAGACCACGGCACTGCTGCGACACGTACCCGGTGTTACGGTGGCGGAAGTACAGTTTGGTCGCACACGTATTTATTCACAGCGATCCGGTGGACGATGTCAGGAGATGCTCATTTACGTTGATGGAGTGCGGGTCAGTGATGAGTTCCAAGACCAAATCGACGCCTTAACGGATCCCCGTCGGTTGGCAGGCGTGGAAGTGTACACTGGCACGGCGCAGATTCCCCTCATTTACAATGCGACTGGATCTGCATGCGGTGTGGTGCTGCTTTGGACTCGGTAAACCCGAACGAGCAGTGATGGCGTGCGTCTGTCGGTGGTGTCAAAGTCAAGCGGCTGACTCAATTGGCGCGCCGTCCTCCTTGAACGCCTCAAACGCCGTCCTGCCCTGCACATCATCGACCAACCAGTGCATCAACATCGGCACCCAAATCGAACCGGTCCACACATAGAGCAACGCCAACACGAGACCGGCCGCCCCGGTCTTGAGAATTCCCCCAACGCCTTGGTAGAAATGAGCGATACCAAACACGAGCGACGACAGCGCAACTGCCAGCCACAGGTTGGTGAGTTGATCGAAGTACCAGACGAGAAACCCACGGTACGCCAGCTCTTCGACGATACCCGCAGTGAAAGACAAGAAGCTGAACCACCGCCGTTCATTCTTCGTATGAGGCAAAAGCGGGGCAACACTGCTAAAAGCGGTTCTCACCTGTTCGCGGAGGTCGATACGCTGCCTTGTGATCAGCAATTGGCGAACAAAGAATCCAGCTATTGCTACACACACGCCGAGTCCAATCCAAAAACCAACACCGCGCGGTGCGCGCACGCCCAACAACTCGGGTGCCCTGCCCGTCCAAATCCACAAAACCGTAACTACAGCAAAGAGGCACCATTGCCAACCCGCGGTGTGACGATATTCGGTAGCCCGAGCCCCTGGTTTCTTCGCCACGTGATCCAGTAGCCGTTTGTACCCCCACCGGCCGTAGATCGGCAGTACGACGCCTAGCAGCATAACCAGCAGATGATCCGGTAAAGTGAGAGCCATGCCGTCTCCATTGATCGCAGATTGTATTATTATTCACTCAGTCACGAACAATTATGTTCACGTATTCGTGAATAAACAAGGCCCTTCTTGCCCGGATATTTCTCGCCAATGAAATCAGATTCGATCAGCCCTGTAAACACAGAAAAAGAAAAGACTTACGTCGTGAAGAACCTCCAACAAGCGAAAATCTTGACGGACCCATTCCGATTGAAAATTCTGAAGGAGTTCGTGGAAGAGCCCAGAACGACCAAACAAGTCGCCGATCGGCTCGGCGAGAAGCCCACGCGGTTGTACCGCCATGTCGATGCTCTGCGACACGTCGGTCTCCTGGAGTTGAAGCACGAGCGACCCAAGCGCGGAACCGTCGAACGTTATCTGCAAGCGGTCGCTACGCGATTCGCTGTGGACCCCGGGCTTTTTGAGTCGGACGGCGGGTCGGGCGGGCGTCGGGAAATGATCAACGCGATTTTCCAAGAGGTCCAGACCGACGCCGAAAACGCTATTGCGACTATGCGCAGAGAGGGCGAGGATCAACGGCCTCTAGTCGCGAAGTTCCAGGGACGAGGGACCCCGTCTCAATTCCGCGAACTGAGGCGGAAGATAACAAAGTGGCTCGACGAGTGTCAGGCCGAGCAGAACAATGCGGAGAACGAGGATCACGTTGAATTTGGAGGACTCGTCACGTTATATGTGACGCGCGAGGGTCCGCGGACTGACCTGTAAGTTCCCTATTTGATCCGGCCTTCAACCACCGGCCCTAACTATCACCATGAAAGCCTATACGCGTGTTTCTAACGCCATATCGACACGGTCAGACAAATATTTGCCGATCACTCTTGGCATGTTGCTTAACATTGGTGGTTGCGTGCAGTCCCACGCCGGAGTCCGGCGCCGGAACGGCGGATGCTGACACAAACCGCCCACAGGATGTCTTTTGGAACTCACTGCAGACGCTTTGCGACCAGAGCTTCGAGGGCCGCGTGGTGGAAAGCGAACCACCCGACCCTTCGTTTGAAACACAACGACTCGTCATGCACGTGCGCGAGTGCGCGCAGGAAGCAATCCGGATTCCATTTCACGTTGGTGATGATCGCTCCCGCACATGGGTACTCACCCGTACCGCATCCGGGATTCGTTTGAAACATGATCACCGTCATGAAGATGGTTCAGAGGACGAAGTCACACAGTACGGCGGCGACACCAGAGGGCCCGGATCGGATGAGACGCAAGAGTTTTACGCCGATTCGTTAACCGCGGACCTCGTTCCGGCGGCGAGTACCAATGTCTGGACAATCGAGATCGAACCGGACCGTCAGTTCACATACGCGCTTCGACGAGAAGGGGCCAACCGACGGTTTCGGGCTGTGTTCGATCTGCGGCAACCGGTTGAGACGCCTCCCCCACCATGGGGTGAGAGATGAGAATTGTGCGTGGTCGATTCACGTACGCGTTGGGTCTGATTGTGGCCGTTGGAATTGGTTGTGAACCTCGCGCACCGATCGATGACGGCTCGCGCGCTGGTTCGGTCCCGGTCGAGCTTGTTGGTGCTGGGACCATCTCGACGATGGCACCAGAGTTCGCGACATCGCTGTCGCCGTCCGGCGACACGCTGTTTTTCAACAGGACGTCGGCTGACCGTTCGGAGATCGTACTTCTCTACTCGACGCGAAGCGGTGAGACGTGGGGACCACCCCAACCGTTCGGCCCCACCGAGGGGATTTGGGCCATCGATCCCTTTATGGACGAAACCGGCAGGCGCCTTTACTTCTCGTCGAACCTCCCGCGGGAAGGTTCACCCGAGGGAGACCTCAACCTGTGGTTTGTCGAGCGGACAGACGACGGGT
>JAZDDD010000250.1:0-2766 GCA_036679545.1 Gemmatimonadota bacterium
CCGGGCGTGTACACAAGCTATGAGCGATAGCTTCGGCAGCTTAACTAGCGATAGCACCGGGGTTCGAATCCCGCCGTGTAGACGAACACGATCGAACCCGATCGAACCCGATCGAACCCTAACCCGAAACCCTCTGGCCTCAAGCGCAAGTGGTTTGTTTCGTCGTTTCGCCGAAACAACAAAACCACGGTTGTTGTTCAGCACGTACGGTTCCCAAGTGGTCCCCCACCTCAGTACTAGGCACGCCCAATGGTGCTTAACTACAGAGTTCGAATGGAATCTGGTGTCTCCACCATGGTGTGACCGAACAACAAGCCCGCCAGAGGCTCGCACCTTGTGTACATGCCGGGGTTCGAATCCCGCCGTGTACACAAGCTACGCAAGCTGCCGAAGCTATCGCTCGCATACGGACTTGGTCTAGTTGGTCATGACGACTGCCTCACACGCAGTAGGTCCCGAGTTCGATCCTCGGAGTCCGTACACTGGTTTTGTACCACCCGGGGTCGAACCAACAAAGCGAATTGGCGCAGTGGAAGCGCGTTGGGCTCATAACCCAAAGGTCCGAGGATCGAAACCTCGATTCGCTACTCGTCAGCAGCAACACACACGCACACACGGTCCGCGTTAGTCTAGTTGGTCAGGATACACGGTTTTCACCCGTGCGACCCGGGTTCGAGTCCCGGACGCGGAAGCAACAACACGAAACACAAACGCGAGGTGGTTTCCCTGTTTGCGCGCGGGGCCAAGGGGGAATCGAACCCCCGACCTCTCCTACCCTAAAGGAGAATCATGCCACTAGACCATTGGCCCTCGTGTCGAAGCCCCTTCGGCGCGGGGTCAAGTGGGAATCGAACCCACGGCCTCTCGCACCCAAAGCGAGAATCATGCCACTAGACCATTGACCCTCTGGCGGGCTCGTTGTTCGGTCACACCATGGTGGAGACACCAGATCCCATTCGAACTCTGTAGTTAAGCACCATTGGGCGTGCCTAGTACTGAGGTGGGGGACCACTTGGGAACCGTACGTGCTGAACAACAAACAGCAACCGTGGTTTTGTGTTGTTGCGGCGAAGCGACCGCAAGCAACTTGTGCTTAGTGCGAGGATCGAACTCGCGACCTTGGGATTATGAGACCCACGCGCTGCCAGCTGCGCCAACCAAGCAAGAAGGGCTTGCATGGCGGGCCCGCTTCGCGTGTGGCTTTCCGTCGGCGGCAGGGCGCGTCATTGGTTCAGTGGCGAGAATACCTCGTTGCCAACGAGGTGGCCCGGGTTCGATTCCCGGATGACGCAACCGTACTGCCTTTTGACTGTCTCTGTGGCGTAATGGATAACGCGTCCCCCTCCGGAGGGGAAGATTGCGGGTTCGAGTCCCGCCAGGGATAAAAAGGGTTTTGTTTATTTTCGCGGGCGGATTCCGCGTCCGGGATCTGAACCCGGGTCTGTCGGGTGAGAGCCGACTATCCTGACCAACTAGACTAACGCGGAGTCGGAGCTTGCGTCCGACATGGTGTAGTTGGGAACATCTCTGCCTGTCACGCAGATGCCCGGGGTTCGATTCCCCGTGTCGGAGCGCCGTCTGGTTTTGCAACAACAACAACAACAACAAGGAGGCGGCCATTGCTAGCTGAGCGGGCGGCGCTCAACACGCGCACGCGGCATCATCCCCGGCGGGATTCGAACCCGCAATCTTAAGATTCGTAGTCTCACGCCTTATCCATTGGGCCACGGGGACGCTTGCTTTATACCCCGTGCGGGACTCGAACCCGCAAGGGCTTCCGTGGCTCAGTCGGCAGAGCGGTCGGCTGTTAACCGATAGGTCCCCGGTTCAATCCCGGGCGGGAGCGCCGCAACTGTTTGCAGCGAAAAGAGGAGAGCCTTGCATCCGGTGGGGTTCGAACCCACGCCTCCAAGAGGAGAACCGAACTTGAGTCGGTCGCCTTAGACCACTCGGCCACGGATGCCCCGTCGGAGCCGACGGCGGGACTCGAACCCGCGACCCCCTGCTTACAAGGCAGGTGCAATAAACCACTATGCTACGCCGGCTGACGGCGCCATGGCCGGGATTCGAACCCCCGCGGGCAGAGTCAAACGCAGGGTGCGACCGGAATCGAACCGGCGACCGCAGGATCTGCAATCCCACGCTCTACCGCTGAGCTACACACCCCCTTTAACCGGCGCCGCGTCGATAGTTCAATGGTCAGAATTCGTGCCTTCCAAGCACGAGGTCCGGGTTCGATTCCCGGTCGACGCAGCGCTTCGCTTGCGTGGCCGAGTGGTCTAAGGCGACGGACTTAAGTTCCGTTCTCCTCGCGGAGGCGTGGGTTCGAACCCCACCGTAAGCACACGCCTGGTTTTTGCGAGTTAAAGCCACTGCGAAAGCCGGGAATCGAACCCGGGTCAGCTGCTTGGGAAGCAGCCATCATGACCACTAGACCACAATCGCTGTCACTTGCTCCATGCGGGACTCGAACCCGCGACCATCAGTACATAAGACTGATGCGCTGCCGACTGCGCCAATGGAGCCAAGGATCGAAGTAGTCTCCAGGGGTTCGAGTCCCGGTGCTATGAGCGATAGCTTCGGCAGCTTGACTAGCGATAGCACCGGGGTTCGAATCCCGCCGTGTTAGGGTTAGGGTTCGATCGGGTTCGATCGGGTTCGATCGGGTTCGATCGGGTTCGATCGGGTTCGATCGGGTTCCATCGGTGGTGCAAAACCAGTGTACGGACTCCGAGGATCGAACTCGGGACCTACTGCGTGTGAGGC
>JAZDDD010000251.1:0-4330 GCA_036679545.1 Gemmatimonadota bacterium
TGACGTGCGCAGCAAGTTTCCACGTGAGGCCAAGTTTGAGATTGATGGCCTCTACTTTACCGTGACACATGGTGACCAGTTTGGTCGCCCCGCGCCCGTTGAGTTGCGGCAGGCATATCCGGAGGCGGACGTCTTGATATATGGCCACACACATGAGGCGTTGCTCGAAGTTGTGCACAAGACTGTGACCGTTATGAACCCGGGATCCGCGAGTTGTCCTAGGGGCGATGGTTTGCGATCGGTGGGGATCATGGAAACTGAGTCTGGCCTGCCACCACGGGCGCGACTCGTGCCGCTTCAGTGATGTCTCCAACCTGTGGGCGTTATGTTTGGGTCGATAACGCTTGGTAGACATTGATCTTGCTGATACGATCTTCGCTGACTGAGTAACGTGTCCGCCACTCGGTTCACGTTTCGATCCTGCCGGTATCATTTCACCATGGCAAAGTTTTGGTAGACATTGGTCCTTGTTGATACGATCTCCGCTGACCGAGTTGCGTGTCTGCCACGCTGTTCATGTTTTCGAGCCTGTCGATGCTGTTTCACCGTGGCAAATCATGGTAGACATTGGTCTTTGCTGATATGACCTCCGCTGACCGAGTAACGTGTCTGCCACTCTGTTCATGTTTTCGAGCCTGTCGATGTTATTTCACCGTGGCAAATTGTGGTAGACATTGATCTTGCTGATGCGATCTGCTTTGCAGTCGTAACCCTCGGTGCTGCTATCGTACAGGGCGCGCTCGGTTTCGGGTTCACCCTCCTGACGATCTCGTTCTTCCTTGCTTCTCTCAGCGCGTCCGGTGCAATTCAGCTTATCGTGGTCCTCAATCTCACGGTGACATTGTTACTCGTCAGATCCCTGTGGCGCCACGTGCCCCGTCGCCTTTGGTTGACACTCGCAGCCGGCGCCGTTGTTGGCTTCCCGGTTGGCATGTGGGTTTTCAAGACGACGAACGTCGATCAGATAAAGTTTGCGGCGGGTGGTGTCGTGGTGCTGTTTGCGCTGATCATGTGGTTCGATGTTGCAATGCTTCCGGCACGATTCCGCCGAAGTGCAAGACATTCCAATGCGTGGTCCATCGGTATTGGTGCGGTGGCCGGCTTCATGACCACGGCACTCGGCATGCCCGGACCCATCGTACTCCTTTACCTTTCTGGCCTAAGCCTGAACAAGGACGTGGTACGAGCGACGACGATCACCTTCCTTGCTTTTGCGTACAGCATTGCGTTGTTGTTTCATTTTACATTGGTCCCGGTTGACCCTGACGTTTTGATCATGGCGGGCTTACTTGCTCCGGTTGCGGTGATTGGGTCCTGGAGTGGTCATTTGTTGTCGCGACGCATAGGTAACCGGAGTTTCCGTCATGCGGTACTTGTCTTGATAGCAGCGAGCGGTACTTTCACCGTCGTCAGTGTCCTGCGCTAAGGTGAAAGAGTTGTTCCCATGTGGACTTCATCTGTGCGTCACCAAATCGTGTCCGAGCACTACATAATGATCTTGTGAAAGATATGTTTTCTGTTCTGCGGTTCCCGTTCGCTCATCGTCCTCCGCCGTTCGTAGTTAGATATTTTGCGACTGCGTGTTGGGTAGTGGCTCTGTGAAAGATACTTCGTCGTTCCTCGACTCCCACTTTGCTCATCGTTCTACGCCGTTCGTAGTTCGATGTTTGCGGCTGAGTGTTGCCGAGTGGCTCGTGAAAGATATTTCGTCGTTTCCGCGGTTCTCACTCGCTCATCGTCCTCCGCCGTTCATAGTTCGATGTTCTGCGGCTGAGTGTTGCCGAGTGGCTCTGTGAAAGATATTTCGTCGTTTCCGCGATTCCCACTTGCTCATCGTCCTACTCCGCTCGAGCCCCTACATAATATTGCACGAGAGGTCGGTCGATCCAATCTCTACATCAAGCGCGACGACTGCACCGGACTCGCGCTCGGCGGCAACAAGGCCCGCAAGCTGGAATTTTATGTTGGCGATGCATTAGCACGGGGCGCGACGACATTGCTGACGACCGGTGCAATCCAATCGAACTATTTGAGGTGTACGGCAGCCGCTGCAGCAAAGGCCGGTCTAAAATGCGTTTTGCAATTGGAAGACCGCTTAACGGATGCACCGGACTTGTATCGTGAATCCGGCAATGTCCTCCTGGATCAGATCTTTGGCGCGCATCTGGTTATGTACCACGAGACTGACGACGAAGCCGGCGCCGACAGGAATCTTCAGTCCCTCGCGGACGGGCTTCGTAAGAAGGGCGAACATCCGTATGTCATCCCCCTTGGAGTAGGGCCACCGCCACTTGGTGCATTGGGGTATGTGGAGACGGTGGCGGAACTCCTCGAGCAAGAAAAGTCGTCGGGCTTAGAAATTTCGGAAATTGTGGTGGCGAGCGGTAGTGCGCAGACTCACGCGGGACTACTTGTTGGGTTGGAAGTCTATGAACGTCCGGAAATCGTCGTATCCGGTTCGTGCGTGCGGCGTGGCGCCGCCCAACAAGCCGAACGGGTCCTTGCGTTTGTTCGTGCTACGGAAGTGCTGTTAGAACTTCCCGTCCTGGTACCGCGTGAGCGCGTGCTAACAACCGACCGTTACTTGGGTCCCGGCTATGGTCGCATTACACCCGGCACCCGGAGCGCTGTGTTGACTGCAGCGCGTTTGGAAGGATTGGTGTTGGATCCCGTATACACGGCAAAGTCCTTCGCATTGTTTCTTGAGTTGGCACGATCCCAGTCCACGAGCAAAGATGGCGCTTTGGTTTTCCTGCACACCGGCGGCGCTCCAGCGGTTTTCGGATACGGCACTGAGATGTTGGAGCAGGATGACATCAAGCCCGATACTTTCGTGCGGCGTTGAATCACGTTGCGCTGGTCTGCCTGCTATGAGTGATCCATCTGCAGTTGCATGAACTCGAGGTCATCGTGCTTGATCGTCTTCGCCTGCAACTTCACGAAGTCACAGAGTAGCGAAGCTTCCGGTTTCGTTCCCAGGTAAGCCTGTAGGAAGATTCCGATCTTCGATGAAGGAGCGATGTTCAGTTTTGTTAACTCCTCCGTCGATTTCAGCGCCCACAACCCTGCCACAAGATCTGACGTGTCGTCTGGTTCCGGGGTAAGCTCTTTGACAAAACCCTTGGCAAGATCGAGTGCAAACGGATTGACGACGGATTGGCTCATCATCCACGCCCGTGCCTGCAGGAGGACTGCACCTCGCACCCGTTCCTCCTCGTCCAGCGTTATTTGCAACCGATTTTCTTTTTTGAACCCGCCTGGTTTCAAAAGCACGACTGTCTGGCCGTTGTCGGTTTTGTGACGCTTCGATTCGCGCACACCGAAGAACGACCACAACTCGCCGTCTTTTAGCGTTGAATAGCTGATCTGATACCCGACTCCGGTGAGGTCTGCCCAGACAGTCGGATGGAAGAAAACCGCGCAAACCGATTCGGCGAGTCGCTCGGCGCTCAATGTCCAGGACCCGTCAGCCGCGTGTATGGTTCCGATTCTTGATGTGGTCGGATTGGGCTCGTTTACCCTGAACGATTTCGTATCGGGATCGTAGCCCAATAATGTCATCGCATACCCGCGGCGGCCGTCGAAGACGAACGGATGGAGAGTCCTGTTTGGATTGGTTATGAGAAGTTGTGCCAAGGTATCGACCAGCTCTTGCGCATCCACGGGGACGACCGTTGGCAACGCGGACGTGGTCAGCCCTTCGCGCCCTGCCACGACCAGGCAAACCAACCGCACGCCAGCCGATGAGAATCGTAAACGCCAAACTTGCTCCAATGTCGATCCTGATTCGGGATCCCCGAACTGCGCTCGCCCATCAGCGGTCGATACGAACTCAAGGATCGTCTTGGCCATGGCGAGCGGCGGAGAATCTTTGTCGGCGGCTTCACTCGCCCGGTCGATCATTCTCCGATCGGGCAGGACGTTGTGGAATCTGATGTCGCGTCCGGGGGCCACTCAGTACCTCATCGCAGTGGAATACTAAGAACATCGCTCAAAGTCGTTCTCTACGCGCCGGTGAGGTGCCGCATGTTGCGAGCGTATGATCGGCAACAGGAGAGAATCGGTCCCGAGCGGAGTGGCCGTAGCCGTCGCCCAAGGGCGGTACGGTGTGGGGCCGAATTGAGTGGAGCCTCAAACATCGTCAGGTCGTTCTTACCGTGCCGGTCAGGTGCGGCGTATGGCGGGCGTGCGATCGGCGAACCGGAGGGAATCCGTTGTGAACGAGGAGGCCGGAGCCCCTCGTCCAGGCTCAATGTGTCAGGCCGAATCGAAGTGGAGGATTGAACAACGCTCAAAGTCGTTTCTTAGCGAGCATCAGGCGCAACCTGTT
>JAZDDD010000252.1:0-10439 GCA_036679545.1 Gemmatimonadota bacterium
GGCCGGTGCCGCCAGCCGCGTACCGCCGCTAGCGCTATCGATCGTTACCGGAGCCGGTGTGACGACCGTCGTCGGATTGCTTGGGACGGACGACACGATTCGGACCACTGATCAGCTCGTGGTCACCATCCACGGCTTGAGGGAACTGGGTCTCAATGCATTCGGATTCACCGGTGGGTACCACGTACCGCCTGTGACCCTCACCGGATCGATTCGGCGGGACATTGTGACCATTGAGTGTCTCATTGGAATTGGTGAGTTAGCCATCAGCGACCACCGGTCGAGCCAGCCCACGGACAATGAGATCATGCGGCTTGCGGCGGACGCCCACGTGGCTGGACTCATGACGAACAAGGCGGGTGTGGTGCACTTCCACGTAGGCGATGGGCCCCGGGGATTGGCGCAACTCCGGACCGCGCTGGCCACGGCGGAGATTCCGGCACGCGTATACTATCCCACCCATGTGAACCGGCGACGTGCCCTGTTCGACGAGGCAATCGACCTCGCCCGAAAGGGATGTACGATCGATGTAACCGCTTTCCCCGTTGCCGAGGGGGAGGACGCGTACAGTGCGGCGGATGCTCTCGAGAAGTTTTGGGAGTGCGGAGCTCCGGCGGGCCGGATCACGGTGTCTTCGGACGCTGGTGGGTGCCTGCCAGAGTTCGACGACGACGGTCGCGTCACCCATTTTGACGTTGGCGCACCGGGGGCGTTGATTGCCACGATCGCGGAGTTGGTCGGTCGTGGTCATCCACCCGAACAGGTCCTCCCGCCGTTCACCAGTCATGTGGCCCAACATCTGCGGCTCCACGATGTTGGTCGGCTAGTGGTTAATTCCCGTGCCGACCTGTGCGTGGTTGACGAAGCGTGGAACGTTGTGGACGTTATGGCTGGCGGTGTATGGATGGTGCAGCACGGCCGCCCCCTCATCACTGACAAATTCGAATGACTGATGCGATAGACACGGGACGTACGCGGGACGGCGTGCGACAGGGTTACATCATTCCGATTGGTGGAGCCGAAGAAAAAATGCGCGACCGCGCCATTCTCTCGAAGTTTGTCGAATTGTGTGGTGGACGGGCGGCGCGCATCGCCGTGATTCCCACCGCGTCGGAACTCCCCGACACCGGTCCACGGTACGAACGTCTGTTTGATGACATCGGTGTCGCCCACGTAAACACTCATCCGCTCAACACCCGCGCCGAGTGTGACGACGCCGGCGTGCTGAGGGACCTGTCCGATGTGACCGGCGTGTTTATGACGGGTGGCAATCAACTCCGACTTTCCACAACCATCGGTGGCACTCGGGTTGGCCACAAGCTGCGCGAGCTGTCCGCACGCGGGACACATATCGCCGGGACGTCGGCCGGGGCCGGATTCCTGTCGGAGCACATGATCGCGTTTGGCGCGGAGGGTTCTTCGCCGCGCGCGGACATGGTGACGCTGGCGCCGGGTCTGGGTCTCACCAATTTGGTTGTTGTTGATCACCATTTCCGCGAACGAGATCGGATTGGGCGGCTGATGACGGCCATTGGATACAATCCGTTCCTCGTGGGACTCGGTCTGGATGAGGACACGGCGGCTTTTATTGGGCCGGATGACTCACTCGAAGTGCGGGGGAGTGGTTCTGTAACGATTCTTGACCCATCCGATGTTGAACACAGTTCGATGGATTCTGTCTTCCAACGCGAACCGGTGTGCTTCGTGGGACTCAAGCTACACGTGCTGACGGACGGATGGTCGTTTGACCTGGTCAACCGGACGGCAACACCTGCGGCAACCGCGACGGCATCGTGATATGAAAATCCTAGAGCGCGCCGTGTATGTCGGACCAAACCTGTACGCAAAATTTCCGGTCATCCGGTTAAAGCTGGATATCGGAAAGCTCGAGGAATGGCCCAGCGCCAAACTGGGCACCGAGTTTACGGATGGTTTGCTGGATGCACTACCCGGGTTGCGCGAGCACGGGTGTTCCTTCCGCGAACCTGGCGGTTTCGTGCGGCGTCTCACGGAGGACGAAGGTACGTGGATGGGGCACGTACTTGAACACGTGGCTATCGAACTGCAAAACGTTGCGGGAGAGCCCGTGACCTTTGGCAAGACCCGTTCGGCGGATGAGCCTGGTGTGTATCAGGTCGTCTTCGAGTATGAAGCGGAACGTGTGGGTAATGAGGCGGCTGACCTCGCGATGAAATTGGTGCAGTCCGTGCTTCCGAAGAGACTTCGCACGCCGGGCATTCTTCCCGCCGATTTCGTTTTTCCGGAGCAACGCAACGACTTTATTCGTTTCGCTCAGCGCAACGCGTTCGGTCCATCGACTGCCGCGTTGGTGAGTGCCGCTGAAAAACGCGACATCCCGTGGCTCCGGCTCAACGAGTACAGTCTTGTCCAGTTCGGTCACGGCGTACGCCAGGAGCGCATTCAGGCGACTGTGACGAGTCACACCTCCCACATCGCCGTCGAGATTGCGTCGGACAAGGAAGAAACCAACAAAATCCTGGGCGACCTGGGGTTGCCGGTTCCCAAACAACGTCTGGTCTACCGCAAGGACAGCGCGGTGCGGTACGCAAAGCGGATCGGGTATCCGGTCGTGGTCAAACCGTTCAACGCCAACCATGGCCGCGGTGTGTCACTCAATCTCCAGGATGAAGAGCACGTTGAACTTGCATTCGACCGGGCGCGGGAATTCAGCAAGGGTGTGATTGTCGAGAAGTTCTTGACGGGTTTTGATCACCGGATTCTTGTAATCAACGGTGAGGTGGTAGCGGCTTCCAAACGAGTGCCCGGACATGTGGTCGGGAACGGAACCCACACGATTGAACAATTGGTTGACGTGGTCAACAGTGATCCTCGCCGCGGTATTGGACACGAAAAGATCCTCACCATGATCGAATTCGACTACCAAGCAGACCGGTTGTTGGAATTGCTTGGCTATACAAAGGAAACCGTTCCCGCCGATGGGGAGGTTGTGTATCTGCGCTCAACCGGCAATCTATCCACCGGCGGCACCGCCGTTGACGTGACCGACGCTTTGCATCCTGACAATCGAGAGATGGCTATGCGCGCCGCCGCGGCGGTGGGTCTCGATGTGGCCGGTGTGGATTATTTGACGGACGACATTGGTGTGTCATACCGGGAGGGTGGTGGCGGCGTATGCGAAATCAACGCAGCCCCCGGATTCCGGATGCACACCAATCCCAGTGAAGGCCAACCACGGGATCCCGCTGGTGCGGTGCTCGATATGTTGTTCCCAGGAACACCAGCGCGTATTCCGATCTACTCTATCACGGGAACCAACGGCAAGACAACCACCGTTCGCATGCTTGCTCACATTCATAAGATGGCGGGCGACCGTGTCGGGTTGGCAACGACCGACGGGGTGTATATCGACGGCCAGCTGACCGTTGCGGGTGACATGACGGGGCCGGTGGCGGCCCGCATGGTACTCCGGGATCCCTCAGTCACCGTGGCTGTGTTGGAAACGGCCCGTGGTGGTCTGCTCCGCGCGGGGATGGGCTACCGCAAAAGCACGGTAAGCGCGTGTCTCAATGTTGCGGCCGATCACCTCGGCTTGCGCGACATCAACACGTTGGAGGAACTCGCTGAGGTGAAACGGATCGTGGTTGAAACCGCTACCGATACGGCCGTCCTCAACGCGGATGACGAACTGTGCCTCAAGATGGCAGACTATGTCGTGGCGGAGCGTCTGTGTTACGTCACGGTGAGTGCAGAGCATCCGCTGGTGCGCGAACACATTCGCGCCGGCGGCCGCGCCGTCATCCTCGAACAAGGTGTAAATGGTCACATGATCACCATCCATGATGGTGGCCAACACATGCCATTGTTGTGGACGCACTTGATTCCAGCCACACTGGAGGGGAAGGCGCTGCACAATGTGCAGAACGCGATGTTCGCAGCTGCGGTATCCTACGCCGGGGGTGTTGGGCTAGAAGACATCCGGCAGGGTCTACGAACTTTTGATTCCACGTTTTTCCAGGCACCGGGTCGTCTGAACTTTTACAACGAACACCCGTTCAAGGTTTTGCTCGACTACGCGCACAATGCACACGCGATGACACAGATCTGCGATCTGATCGGCCGGCTTGATGTCAACGGTCGGCGTATCGGTGTGATTGCGGCGCCAGGAGATCGTCGCGATCAGGACATCGTTGCAATTGGCCGCATCGCCGCAGGGGTATTTGACCACTACATCTGCCGTCGCGATGACAGACTGCGAGGTCGTGAAAGCGATGAAATACCCATGCTGCTTCGTGGTGCGCTGCTGGAAGAGGGTGTAGCATCCAGTGCCATTCAGGTGGTGGTAGACGAGCAAGAGGCGGTAAATGCGGCGCTCAAGATGGCCGCTGCCGACGATTTGGTGGTGTTATTTGCTGACGAGTTAACACGCACCTGGGAACAGGTGACCGGTTTCCGGCCCACCGCGACCGTGGCGAGCCACCCGCAAGACGGTGACGCGGCCACGGACCTACCACCCCTTCCGACTATTGAAATCAAAGCCGGTCAAACACTCGTGCGTGATGAGCGTGGCGTACGCCTCGCACGCGACGCCGACGACTAGGTACACGCTTCCATGACGGGCCCCGTTCTCGAAGACTCGCGTCGTCTCACCGGGCACAATCTTCTTACGCCGGGTCCGGGTGCAATCATCGACGTGCGTACCGGCGATGCGGATCCTTTAACGGTCATGGAGCGGTGGAAGGCCCACGCGCGGCGTATCCTCGACGCCGTGGGTTGGTCGGGAGAACGGACGTTCGAACGGCGATTCGCCGGTGGAGCCAGTTTGGCGTTTACGGCACCAATCGATGCGCTCTATGCCGCCACTGAGGTGAACGAGTGGGTATGGGACGTAACACTCGCCGAGTTGGACGGATCGACCCAGCCGGATTTTTCGGACGCGGTGACGCGGTTACAGGAAACCATTGTCGCCGAGTCAAACCCGCGGTTGCTTGCCCTTCAAAACGCGGCGGTGGCAAGAGGCGTGAGTTTTATTTGGGATGACGACCACGTCTCAGTGGGGATGGGGAGCGGCTCCATCACGTGGGAAACGCGGGACCTCGGTTCGATCGATGACATCGCCTGGAGCGACCGTTTCGATGTGCCGGTGGCGCTTGTGACGGGTAGCAACGGAAAAACCACCACCGTTCGGCTCCTCGCGGCCATTGCAACCAAGGCCGGGAAGACACCCGGGTTCTCGTCCACAGACGGCGTGTTTGTCGCCGGGGATCTCGTGGATGGCGGTGACTACTCGGGACCGGGTGGTGCCCGCGCCGTGCTACGCGACCATCGTGTGGATATCGCGATTCTGGAAACCGCGCGGGGCGGATTACTGCGTCGAGGACTGGGTGTTCCCCGGGCCGACACCGCCATCGTCACGAACATCGCCATGGATCATTTTGGCGAGTACGGCGTGGACAGTCTGGAGGACATCGCGAGCGCAAAGCTCGTTGTCGCGCGAGCGCTGGAGGATCCAAGTCAGCTCATACTGAACGCCGAAGACGCCACGCTGGCCGCTCGGTTCGACGGTCGGACATCGCAACCCGGGTGGTACTCGGTCCAAACGGGGCCAAGAGGGGCCCTTCGCGCGTGGGTCGAGCGTGATGTTTTGTGCTTCAATGATGGCAACACACGACACACGATTGTCCCGGTGGCCGACGTTCCGATAACTCTCGATGGTGCGGCCGCACACAACGTCTCAAACGCGCTTGGCGCAATCTGTGTTGCGCATGGTCTTGGGTTTTCCGTTGACGCAATCCGAGATGGTCTCACGACATTTGAACCCAACGCAACCGATTCACCCGGGCGGACCAACCTGTTTCGCGCCCATGGTGTGACCATCATCGTCGACTTTGCTCACAACCCCGAAGGGATGGATGCGCTTGTCGCCACCGCGAAACGTCTTTCGTCACGACGTACGTTGCTCATCATCGGGCAAGCGGGAGATCGTGACGATGAGTCGATTCGCGCGTTTGCGCGATCTGCTGGACGTTTGCATGCCGATCGGGTCATCGTCAAAGAAATGCCCACGTACCTGCGCGGACGCGAGCCCGGTGTTGTCACCGACCTCCTCGAAACCGAACTTCGGACGGCTGGTACACGCAACGTGGTGCAGGCATCGTCTGAACTCGAGGCGGTGGATATGGCCTTGGCGTGGGCGCGGGCGGGGGATCTGTTGTTGGTGCTGACACATGAGGACAGGGCCGGCGTGTTGGAGAAGGTGGAAGTATTTGCGAGGGCGGGCAAGCGGGAATGAGCGGTCCGACGATGTCAGTCTCGAGGTTCCTTTTGTGTTCGTTTCAACGCCGCGGACTTGTCCGTCCTCGCGGCGCCAACTAGCTTCCCACGCCTCATGGCGCTATCGCGTGGTACCATTGTTGTCGCGCTGGGCGGCAACGCGCTTTCACCGCCCGGCGAGCGTGTCACCATTCACGATCAATTTCGCCACACTCGGACCTCACTCCGCGTCGTGGAGGATTTGATAGGCGATGGGTGGGGAGTGGTAATCGTTCATGGCAACGGCCCACAAGTCGGGCAGGCCCTTACGCGCAACGAGCGTGCTGGCGACGTCGTAGAACCTCTCCCGCTTGGGGTGTTGGTGGCCGCTACCGCTGGATGGATTGGTTACATGATCCAGCAGTCACTACAAAATACGCTGGCTAAATCAGGGATCGAAAAGACGGTGTTGACGGTCATGACACAAACCGTCGTTCGCGCGGATGATCCGGCGCTTACCAACCCGTCAAAACCGATTGGCAATGTACTCTCGCCCGAACGCATCGAGCGTTTGCGGGACGCCGGTGTAACGTTGGGCACGGACGCCTTGGGAAGAACCCGTCGTTTGGCACCGAGTCCGGAACCAATTGAGTTGGTCGAGGCGGATGCGGTGCGGCACCTGGTAGATGAGGGCGTAGTGGTGATTGCCGCCGGTGGGGGCGGGCCACCCGTCCGGCGTGGGGACCAGGGGACGTGGGAGGGGTTGGACGCCGTCGTCGATAAGGATCTTGCTGCCGCCGTGCTGGCCCGAGCGGTAGGTGCGTCAGACTTTTTGATTTTGACCGACGTAGATGCGGTGTACCGGAACTGGGGTTCGGAAAATGCCACGCCAATTCGCCGCATGAGTGTGGCGGAGGCGCGCGAAACAGTGGCGACGGCCCAAGTTGCCGCTGGTAGCATGGGACCGAAGTTGGCGGCCGCAGCCCACTTCGTTGAAGCCGGAGGGGAGCGAGCGGTCATCGCCCATTTGGCAAGCGGGGTTGAAGCACTGCGTGGGGAAACGGGAACTACAATCACGGGAGGCTAGGTTTTGAACCTGCACGAATACCAGGCCCGAGCATTGCTCGCCAAACACGGTGTGCCTGTCCCAGACGGTGACGTGGCGTCCACGGCAAGCGACGTCGAAAAGATCGCGCGGAAACTGGGCAGCGGTGTCGTTGTGAAAGCGCAGGTTCACACGGGTGGTCGGGGCAAGGCAGGTGGGGTGAAACTTGCCGATACGCCGGAGGAGGCACGCACGGTCGCCGATCGTATCCTGGGCATGTCCATAAAAGGACTCACGGTTGAGAAGGTTTTGGTTGCGCCAGCGGCGGAAATTGCCTCAGAAAGTTACGTGGGTGTGATTGTGGACCGTGAAAGCCAACGAGCGGTGTTCATGGTGAGCCCCGAGGGCGGTGTCGATATTGAAGAGGTGGCCGCCAAAACCCCGGAGAAGATTTTCAAATTGGCCGTCGATCCCCGTGATGGTTTGCTGCCGCACGAAGCGATGGCCTTGTCGTTCGAGTTGTACGATGACGTCAAGCTCGTACGTCAAGCCGCAACGATACTGCAACAACTCTACGCGACATTTGTCGATGTTGGCGCATCGCTCGCCGAGATAAACCCTTTGATCACCACGCCGGACGGTAAAGTTGTCGCGCTTGACGCAAAAATCGCCGTGGATGATAACGAACTACCGATGAAGCCCAAGATTGCGGCGTTGCGGGATGCGTCCGCGGAAGCACCGTCCGAAGTAACCGCCCGCAACGCGGGACTCACATTCATCAAATTGGACGGCAACGTAGGATGTTGCGTGAATGGTGCCGGTCTGGCGATGGCGACGATGGACTTGGTCAAGTACTACGGTGGCGAGCCGGCAAATTTCCTTGACATCGGTGGCAGTAGCAACCCCGAGAAGGTGGTGAGCGCTCTGGCGATTATTACGGCTGATCCGAACGTCAAGAGTATCCTCTTCAATATCTTTGGTGGCATAACACGGTGCGACGATGTCGCAAACGGAATCGTGACTGCGACGAAGCGTTTGAAACTAGACGTCCCATTGGTTATCCGACTGACCGGAACCAACGAACGGGAGGCGGTGCAGATCTTGGAGGGGGCGGGATTCAGCGCGCTGACCGATATGGATGAAGCCGTGAAACGTGCGGTGCAGTTGGCGAAGGAGGGGGCATGAGCATCTTCATCGATCACGATACGCGTCTCGTGGTGCAAGGTATTACCGGTCGTGACGGCTCGTTCCACAGCAAGCAGATGATTGAGTACGGGACGAAGGTGGTGGCCGGCGTGACACCGGGCAAAGGTGGTCAGACGTTCGATGAGTCGGTCCCGATTTTTAACACTGTGGCGGAATCGGTATGGGAGGGCGGGGCAAACACGGCGGTGATTTACGTGCCGGCCCGATTCGCGGCGGATGCGATTTTCGAGGCTGCCGATGCAGGTATCGATTTGATCGTTTGCATTTCCGAAGGTGTACCTGTCTTGGACATGACTCGTGTCATACCGTATTTGGTGGCGCGCGGTACTCGACTCATTGGTCCCAATTGCCCCGGGTTAATCTCCCCCGGAAAGTCTAAAGTGGGAATTATTCCGGGAAACATTTGTCGTCGAGGGCGTGTCGGAGTGGTATCGCGCAGTGGCACACTCACGTACGAGATCATTCACCAACTCACTGCACATCGGTTGGGTCAGTCAAGTTGTGTTGGAATCGGAGGAGATCCAATCATCGGAACAAACTTTATCGACTGTCTCGCCGCGTTCGAAGATGACCCTGAGACCGATGCAATCGCAATGATTGGCGAGATCGGCGGGACGGATGAGCAGAAGGCCGCGGAGTATGTTGCCGCACATGTGAGTAAACCGGTCGTAGGGTTCATCGCGGGCCAAACCGCGCCCCCGGGACGTCGGATGGGTCATGCCGGTGCGATCATCTCAGGTTCGAGTGGTACGGCCGCCGAAAAAATGCAAGCGTTGAGTCGTGCGGGCATCGGGGTCATGAAACGACCGGCGGATGTGGTACCGTTGCTCAAAGAAGTCATGTAACACGCAATGAAGGTTGGCGATTTATTGCCGGCGGAACGCATCGTCGTTCCCCTACCGGCAAAAACACTACACGATGCGGCTGAGCAATTGATTGCGTCGTTCGTTGAGACGGGCCTTGCGTCCGAAAGTGGCAGACTGCTCGCGCGTTTGGCGGAAACCCCGGCCCGGGACGCGGTGACCGCGGGCGGACACGCATTTATCCTTCATTTCCGATCCAATGTTGTACGAACAATGGGTGCGGCGATGGGTGTCACGAGCGAACCCGTGTCGTTGGCACCGGACTCTGAGCCCATCGCTCGCATCGTGTTGTTGCTTGTTGCGCCATACCAGGAATCGCCGACGTATTTGCAAGCCGTGAGTGTCTTGAATAGGATCCTCGGAAATGCCGAACTCGTTGAGGAAATTGCGCGGCAGGATTCTCCTGCCGGTGTGTACGCCATAGACGCTCTGACCGCCGAAAAGTTCCCCGATTATCTTGCGGTGCACGATGTCATGATATCGCGGCCACGCTCAGTGTTGCCGGAGACGACCTTGGAGGAGGTGGCGCGTGTCATGATTGCGAACCAACTCTCGGCTATCCCGGTGACAACGTCAAAGGGTGAGGTGCTGGGGATGGTCTCGTACAGAGATGTACTCCGTGGCATTTTTCCGTCATTTCTTAAGGAGATGAGCGGCGGCCCAAAAGCAAAGCAAGCCAATGCAGGTGATGACCCCAGACAGATGCCCATCAAGGAAGTTATGGATCGAAGCGTTTTATGTGTCTCCGATGACCAGGCGCTCGCCAACGTCGCGAGTATGATCGTCGGAAAAGGTGTTGATCAGATTCCGGTTGTGAGAGACGGTGGGTTGGTTGGGATTCTGACGCGAGCCGATATCGTGCGGAGAATGTTTGGGCCGTGAAGCGCGCAGCGCTTCACGGCCTGCTGCCCGCTACCTGCTACCCGCCATCAATTGGAACGAAGTATTGGGAGGGGCGAATGAGTGAGCTGACCCTGGGACTGTGGGAGGTTACCGGTATTTGAAACACCCACCCATCGAAAAGACGCACCAGCGGGTAGCGGGTAGCTGGTAGCCGACCCGACCCAACTAGCGCCACGGAGTTCTCAGATTAT
>JAZDDD010000253.1:0-5649 GCA_036679545.1 Gemmatimonadota bacterium
GGGTGGTTTCGCTCAGGAGATCAGGGACATCTGGACTCTGACGGCTATCTGTTTCTCACCGGACGGTTAAAGGAAATCATCAATCGAGGCGGGGAGAAGATATCTCCGCGCGAGGTTGACGAGACGCTCCTTGATCACCCCGATGTAGCGCAAGCGGTGACGTTCCCCGTGCCGGACGATAGGCTTGGCGAGGAGGTTGGGGCCGCCGTTGTGCTGGCCATTGGGTCTCGCGTTACCGAATACGACATTCGATCGTTTGCCGCAAAACGGCTGGCAGATTTTAAGGTGCCGACCCGTGTTGTGATCCTGGATGAGATACCGACGGGGCCGACGGGTAAGCTACGGCGGATTGGATTGGCTACTACCCTGGGGCTCGGGGGTTCGCCTAAGGAGAACCTCCCGGTCGAATACGTTGCGCCTGACGGCGAGGTGGAGGCCTTCGTTGCGGACATGTGGGCCCACGTGTTAGGCGTTGCCCGTGTTGGCACCCATCATCAATTTTTGGACGTCGGTGGCGACTCGATGATAGCCACCCAGTTGGTCGCCAACCTTCGAGACGCTTTGGGTGTCAGCCTTTCGATACTCGATTTCTTTGAAGCGCCCACGATCGCGCAACAGGCCAAGATTGTGGAACGTGTGCTCGTCAAAGACGTCCACCACCGCGTTGCTTAGCATCAAGGCCCTGCCATGACAACCACGGAAAGTTTGTTGCGCCAACGGCTCAAAGAAGCCCGAGCGAATGCGACGTCGTTTGCCATTCCAAGCCGCTCAGAGCATGAGCCAACTCCACTGTCGCACGCGCAAGAACATCTATGGCTTCTCGCGCAAATGGCTGGCACAAAGGAGGCCTTCAATCGATCGCTAACGGTGCAGTTCGATGGGCAGTTAAAGATAGCGGCATTACAAGATGCGTTGTCCAAGGTGGTGGCGAGACACGATGTACTGCGGTCGTCGTTTCACACATCGGACGGTGGTCTGACACAGACCGTGAGTCAAGCAAAACCCGTCGTTCTCCCGGTTGTTGACCTCAAAAGGCGGAAGCAATCCAAGGCAAAGTTGCAACGGGCGGCCAATCGTCAGATGAGACTCGAGTCTCGCCAGCCCTTTGATTTGGAGACCGGCCCCCTTTTCCGAGTGGTACTGTATCGTTTGTCCGAAATACGGCATGTGCTGCACTTCGTGGTGCATCACGTTGTCTCCGACGGGTGGTCCGACGGTATATTTCTTCGGGATGTGTCGACGGAATACCGCGCCATCGTTGCGGGTAAGACCGCGAAACATCCTGGACTTCCAATTCAATACGCAGACTTCGCGTCTTGGCAACGGAACGGGGCCGTCGCGGAGTCCGCTGCACACGATCACTCGTTTTGGCAGGAGGCGCTGAAACACGCGCCGAGGGACCTCCGGTTGCCATTGGACCGCAGTGCCGCACGAAACGCAGAATACGATGGCCGCAAGGTCATCACTGTCCTGCCAACCACGCTCGTGGAATCTATCAAAGACGTTGCGCGACGATGCGATGCAACGCTCTTCATGACCTTGCTCGCCGCATTCCAAACCTTGTTGTATAGATACTCCGGCGATGACGACATCATTGTTGGGACTCCTGTTGCGAATCGTTCCCGGAGCGAGACAAGGGAGTTGGTCGGATTATTCCTAAACACGCTAGCTATTCGTACGGATCTGTCCGGCAACCCGACCTTCACGGACCTCTTGGCGCGTGTTAGGCGGCAGACACTCGCGGCGTTGTCCCACCAGCAACTGCCGTTCGCCGAGGTGCTGAAGACCATCGCGAATGGACATCATGGCGATCTACCTGTGTTCCGAACGATGATGCAGCTACGGAACATGCCGCACCAACTCATCAGTTTCGGAGAGGTCAAGGCGAAGGTCCTCGACCTTGATGAAAAAGACCCTGAGCACGCGCGACTGCGTCTCGGTCCCGTCTCGATGGTCCCTCTGGCCTTGGATTGTGTCGAACGCGGCGGCGAAATAATATGTTGCTTCGAATACGACAAAACCGTGTTACGAAAGAACACCGTTACCCAATTGGCATCGCATTTCGAGACGCTTCTTGGAGCGATCGGCGATGACCCTACCGCGCGTTTGTTGGATTTGAGGTTACTGACACAGGTCGATACCGAAAAAGTTCTGACGGGTTGGAATGGAGTATCCCAAACCCCGGTGCCCACCACCTGCGTGCATCAGATGTTCGAGTCGCAAGCTCACAAAACGCCACAAGCCCTTGCGATCATCGACGGAGACGCACAACTCACCTACGCCGAGTTGAATGAGCGCGCGAGTCACGTTGCGGCTCGGCTCGAGGCGTCAGGGATTGGCCCTGGGAACATGGTTGGTGTCTGCATTCCACGCTCGATCGACATGATTGTCGGTCTGCTTGGCGTCCTGAAGTCTGGCGCCGGGTATGTGCCATTGGATTCCAACTACCCGCGTCGCCGTTTGGAGTTCATGCTCGACGATGCGGGTCCCGAGGCCGTTGTCATGGTGCGGTCCATTGACCTCCCACCAAAGGCGCGTGAAGACGCGTCTCTGGTTCGGATCGACGTCGATGCTGAAGATGAGTACCACCCCGAACCCCCAGAATGTCTGTATGCGCCCACCCCGGATGACACCGCGTACATGATTTACACCTCAGGCTCGACCGGCCGGCCAAAAGGCGTCATGGTTGATCATCGAGCGCTGAGTAACTACACCCAATGTGCTATTGATGCGTTTGCACTCGGGCCACATGATCGTGTGTTACAGTTTGCCTCAATTGGCTTTGACACGAGTGCAGAGGAGATCTTTCCAACCTTAGCCGTTGGTGCAACGTTAGTGTTGCGTGACGACGAAATGATTATCAGCACGCCCCACTTTTTTCATGCATGTGCGGCGTTTGGCGTTACCGTGCTCGACCTTCCGACAGCATACTGGCACGAACTCATTCATGGATTGACCAAAGACGCGCACGTGTCTGCCGACCTGAGATTGGTTGTGATAGGGGGCGAACGCGTCTCTGCCGAATTGCTTGACAGATGGAAAAAGCATGTTGGCGATGAGGTTGTCGTAGTCAATACCTACGGTCCCACGGAAGCAACCATCGTTGCGACCATGTGCGACGTTGTAGGGCCCCATGGGGTGGAGATATTCGACCACAGTGTCCCGATTGGCACCCCGGTCCGCAACGTTCGTATCTATGTTCTCGATGAGCGAAGAAAACCGGTTCCCCATGGTGTGATCGGAGAACTATACATCGGCGGTGTCGGTGTCGCGCTCGGATATTTAGGCCAGCCACAGCTCACGGCGGAACGCTTCCTCACCGACCCCTTTGACGATACTGAACAAGCCCGGATGTATCGCACGGGTGATGTGGTTCGGTTCCGAACGGATGGCGTCTTGGAATTCAAGGGCCGCTTGGATGACCAGGTAAAGGTGCGGGGTCACAGGATTGAGCTCGGTGAGATTGAAGCCGTGCTGCGAGAACATGGCGAAGTTGAAATGGCGGTTGTGACAGTCGGCCCGGACGATGCAGACGAAAAGCATCTCGTCGCGCATGTGGTGTGTGTAGAGGGTTACACGTTGACGACACGGAAACTACGTGACTTTCTCGGAGCGCGATTGCCGGACTACATGATTCCGCAACGTTTTGCGGGTGTTGCCACGTTGCCGGTCAACCAAAACGGCAAGATCGATCGGCGGGCGTTGCCCGATCCGCTACAGCATGCGCTGGAATCGGGCGGAGAGTTTGTCGATCTCAACACGCCGACGGAACGGCAACTGGGGGGCTTTTGGGGGGAATTACTGCCCAGCGATCGAATTGGGGCTAACGACGACTTCTTTGACCTGGGCGGTCACTCATTGCTTGCCACTCGCCTGGCGACGCGGGTACGAGAATATTTTGCAATTGATCTACCGCTGAAATCCGTTTTCGAGAATCGAACTGTCGCGTCGCTCGCGCAACATGTGGACAAACTCGTCTCGGCGCACTCGCCGGATACAACGAGCGTGGAGTTTGATGCTTTACGGGCGGTCACACCGGCGTTTCACAACGGTGGCGCACCGTTGTCATTTGCCCAAAGTCGCCTGTGGTACCTTGATCAACTGCAGCCCAACAACCCAACCTACAATATACCCTTCGCACTAAAAATGAATGGTGCGTTAAATGTCCGCGCCTTGGAACAAAGCTTGGCAGAAATCGTTCGCCGACACGAAGTGTTGAGATCACGGTTTGTGTTGGTGGGCGATGCGCCGACACAAGTTGTTGATCCAATGATTCCGGTAACATTGGCGGTCACCGATTTATCGGGCACCGAAGGTGTCGATGAAGCCGCTCGCCGAACATTGAGCGGGGATGCCTGTTTACCGTTTGATCTCGCGCACGGCCCATTGATTCGTGTGCGATTGCTACAGCTTGCGGAACGAGTGCACGTGCTGGGGATGGTCATCCACCATATTGCCGCTGACGGTTGGTCATTCGACGTGCTCTTGCGGGAGTTGGAAATATTGTACAAGGCGTTTTCAACGGGGCGGCGATTGCCATTGGGACCTCCGGTGCTTCAATACTCTGACTTTGCCGTGTGGCAGGCAAAGTGGACAAGTTCAGAGTCGTATGGGGAACAGCTGGCATATTGGCGCCACAAACTTCATGGCGAATTACCTACACTCGACTTACCGACTGATCGGCTACGCCCTTGCGTGCAGAGTCATCGTGGATCGATTGTCGCGTTTGATTGCCCATCCGACCTCACGAATACCCTGGACCGCGCCGCAGCGGGGCAGGATGCCACGTTGTTCATGGTTCTTTTTGCGGCGTTCAATTGCCTGTTGCAGCGTTATACCGGCCAAGATGACTTGCTCGTCGGTACACCCATTGCCAATCGCAATCGCCCTGAGATTGAGGGGCTCATTGGGTTCTTTGCCAACACGCTTGTCTTGCGAACCGACTTAGGCGGCGCCAAGAGTTTTGCGGACGTTGTCCGCCGTGTGCGTAACGTCTGTCTCGAAGCCTATGACAACCAGGATATACCTTTCGAGCAAATCGTTGAAGAACTGCAGCCGACGCGGGATTTGAGTCGGACACCGCTGTTTCAGACCATGTTCGTGTATCAGGAGGCGTTGGATCGCCCAACCAAGATGGGTGATGTGGCGGTTGAACGGTTTGAATTCGCGACAACCGTGTCACGTACTGACCTGTACGTATGGATTCAGCGAACACCGGCAGGTTTGAGAGGGTTCTTCGAATACAACACCGATTTGTTCGATGCGGCCACTGTACGGCGCATGATGCATCATTACCAGGTGATGCTCGGAGGTGTGTGCGAGAATATTCACACAGATCTTGCCGAATTACCTCTACTGTCCTCTGCGGAACACGACCAACTGGTCACTGGATGGAACAACACACGAATCGAAACCCCCGCGTGTTGCGTTCACGAGTTGTTTGAACGTCAAGCAATTGCTCACCGGACCAAGGTTGCCGTGCGTTGTGGCAACCAAACCATAACGTATGGTGAACTCGACGGTCGTGCCAATCAAGTTGCCCGACACCTTCAGGCCCTCGGCGTTGGGGGTGAACAACTGGTTGGCGTTTCTACGTACCGATCCGTTGACATGATGGTCGCGGTGCTTGGTGTACTGAAGGCTGGCGCC
>JAZDDD010000254.1:0-2423 GCA_036679545.1 Gemmatimonadota bacterium
GATCGGTTGGCAGGTTTTCTGACCAACCCATCACACCGAAGCGGTTCTGCCCGCGCAATTGGTCAGGTTAGCGACGTAGCGCCTCAAGCCGCTCCAAAGCGACACTGTGCTCTGGTCGGAGTTCAAGCACCCTTTCGTAGTAACCAATCGCGCGGTCGGTTTCATCGACTCGTTCGTACAGCCCGCCCAAACTGAATGCGATTGAGATCGACTCGGGATAATAAACAGCGTTCATCTCATAAATCGCGATTGCCTCGCGTGGCTTTCCATCACGCGCAAGACGCTCGGCCATTACGTTGGTCTCCCACTCTCCGAAGTCGAAGGCGCCCGCCATCGGGGCTTGCTCCCGTAGTAGTTGATACCTGGCGACTGCAGCGTCGATTCCCGCCGTATCGAGGACACGCTGAAGATCCTGTGTCAATAGAAGCGGCTTATTGAGACCACGGTGGCAGGTCTTGCATTCGATCCGAACGGGAACCGGATCCCGGACGGGCAATTGCGTGAGCACCTGTTGGTTCAAGCTGTCCACCATACGCAGCATGAAGCGTGCGTTGCGCTTGGCATCACTGTCTTCGTGAAATACCACCCCTTCAAAGGAGACCCCGTCTCCACCGACGTGGCAAAACTGGCAACGCACGCCCAACGCAAACGAAAACCCGCGCATCACATTGACGAGACTGTCCCTCGAGATGTCGTCGGGAAAATACTGAAGGTTTTCGAATGTTTCGGGAATTTGGGCGGCACTCTGACCAGGGGCCAACGCATAAAATATCACTGTCATGACCGACCGACGCACCCAGTGACCCTGAAATTTTAGTAGCATTCGCAACGTCATGAAAGAGTGGAAGGAAATATAGTGTTTCTGGCAGGGGCGGTTGTCCGAGATTGGTCAGGGCTTGCGGCCGTCAGCGGTAGGGCGGTAGGGCGGTAGGGCGGTACCGTTTGCGTAGGAATGATGGTGGAAAGATGCAAGCTAAATGTATCGTTAATGCATGTTGCCTTATGAACGGTTTGATGCTTGGAGGGCGGCGCACGAATTAGTGCTCGATGTTTATCGTGCAACCAATGGCTTCCCGCCACCGGAGAAGTACGGACTGACCATTCAAGCGAGGAGGGCCGCGTTCTCGGTCGCGGCCAATATCGCGGAGGGATCGGCCAAACGAGGACCGCGGGAGTTTCGGCGCTACCTGGATATCAGTATCGGTTCGCTATCGGAACTCGCATACACCATGCAGCTCGCACGCGACCTCGGATTGTTGACGAATGAAGACTGGTCTCGCATCGACGAATGGCGCAACAAAACTGGGAAACTCGTCTCGGGCTTATGTAAAAAACTCCGGCCCACCAACCCGCCGCGGAATTCTCTCCATCAGGGGCAATGATGGGCCGTTTTCGAGACCAAAACCTAAACACCAACCCGACCGCCTCACCTTCCTACCGCCATACCGCCATACCGCTCGCCGCCCGCCACCTCACTCCTCTCTAAGCGCTGTCACCGGATCCACCCGGCTGGCACGAAACGCCGGCAACCAACATGCCAGCAACGCAATAGTCGTTAGCACCATCGTCACACCAACAAATGTCAGTGGATCGGCCGTCCCAACACCAAAGAGCACGTTGGAGAGCACACGTGTGGATACAATTGCCCCCACAAGCCCAATGAGAACGCCCATTCCGGTGAACGACATACCATGCCTAACAACCAGCCGACGCACTCCAGACGCCGACGCTCCGAGGGCGATTCGCAAGCCGATTTCGCTCGTGCGCTGATTGACCCAATATGAAAGGACACCGTAGATGCCAACCGCCGAGAGTGCGAGGGCCACGGCAGCAAAGACGCCAAGAACCAACGCATAAAAACGTTCCGCCGCCACCGTCTCAGAAATGAGGTCCGCCAATGGGACAACGCTATGAGCCGGCTGCGCGGGATCGTGCGCGATGATCTCTCGACGCACGGCATCAATCATCACGGCAGGGTCTCGAGCGGTCCGGACGACGAACGATAGTACGTTCCGAGGCACCTGGCCGAGTACAACATACATTTCTGGTTGAGGTTCGCTGTCCAGTCCGTAGTACCGCGTGTTACCAACGACACCAACGACTTCAAACTCGTTCCACTGGGTTGACGGTGTGTTGATGATCTGGCCGACCGGATCCTTGCCCGGCCATGCCTGTTCCGCCATGGCTTGGTTGACGAGCATGACTTGGATCGTGCCGGAACGATCCGCTGTGGTGAAAGATCGGCCCGATCTCACGGGGATGCGCATCGCCTCGAAATAGCCTGGCGTCACGACACGAAAGTCCGCCTGCGGCAATTGATTGCCAGACAACCCGCCCTGCCCTTCGAGACGATACGGTAGGTCGTACCCAATCCCCATTGGATCCATGGGTAACGCCGATGACGCGCCTACCGCATCGACACC
>JAZDDD010000255.1:0-14098 GCA_036679545.1 Gemmatimonadota bacterium
TGCTGCTCCGACCAGTGAAGCCCTGTGGTTCGCTCTTTCGTACATCGGCGTCCGAGTGCTGGGGTTAGGTCTTTATTACAAGGTTGTATTCGCCAATGCCGAACACCGCTCAGCGGTGGTCACGTTTGCAGGCTTGTCCGTTGCCGGCCTCACTGCCGTGTTCGTGGGTAGTTTGGTCGATCCTTCCCTGCGTAGTTGGATATGGCTGGGTGCGATTGCGTTTGATATCGGCGCGGCCCGTTTGGCAGGCGACCGCCGTGCCTGGGGTGTTCACGCGAGTCATTTCGCCGAACGTCACGGTCTCATCGTCATCGTCGCGCTCGGGGAATCTTTGATCGTAGCTGGTAGCGCACTCACGTCTGGCGCCACGCTTGGGTTGATGACAACCGGTGCCGTCGCTCTGATCATAACCTGCCTACTGTGGTGGACATATTTTGGGTGGGTCCGCGAAGTGCTCGAAGAAAAACTGATGCAAGCGGATGCGGATCGGACGAAGCTTGCCCGCGATGCATACACGTTGTGGCACTTTCCGCTGGTCAGCGGCATCATCGCTTTGGCGGTTGGTTTTGAGGGCGCTTTTCACCCAGAAGATTTCACTACGACGGAAACTACTATCGCTGTCGGCCTTGGTTTCACGTTGTTTGTGGTCTCGACAGCCGGAGCTTTATACCGAGCGGTGGGATGTATTCTCTGGAATCGGTTGATCGTGGTGATGGCGACCTGCGTCGGTTTGGTGCTCAGCGCCTCCTCATCACACGTTCAAATACTTTGCATCGCCGGTGCCGGTCTCGTGTTGATAGTCGCAATCGAACAGGTCACTGTCCGTCGGCATCTGGCGCGTCTCTAACGACCGCCAGATGCCGACGTGAAGTCTGTTTCCTTAGCGGGTGTTAGCTAATTCCCGCACTGTACTCGTCAACGTCCGAACCTTGGCCGCGTCACGCGAACTACGTGCTTCGTTGTTTAACTCGCCCGCCAATTTAGTAAGCGTCTCACGGCGTGTATTCCCGGACGCGCGTTCCGCATTCCCCAAATCCTGACGCACCGACGCGATGCGTGTGGCTGGCAAACCGCCGGACCGTTCGAGCTGATCCACGTAAGCCTTGGCAAGTGTGAACGTGGTAGGCCAAACGAACTTGGGTTGTCCCTGGGAATTCATGTAGTCGAACGTGATCGTTTTTGCGGCATCGATTTCGTTCTGCGACATGGAAGCGCTCGGCATCAACTCGAAGATGTCGAGACCTCGTGCAATCTCCGAGTTCACGATCACTCCGTTGTACCAGTAAACGGACCAGCTTCCGCCGCTCTGCATTTTGGTCGAATCCACCGGACCCCGATCGTGATATGCTATCTCGATAGGGTTACTTGCGTCGGTCCAATCGATGATTGAAATACCGCCCTGATACCATCCTTGCACCATTATGTCGCGCCCGGGGATTGGAATCAGCGATCCGTTGTGTGCCACGCAGTTTTCCTGCGGAGTCTGCGCAGCTGGCAACTTGTAATAACTTTGGAACCGCATCTGTCGATTGTTCAAAGTGAAGATGGCGTTGGCACCCCACTCCTTGGGATCGGACACGCGACATTTTGGTCCGCCGCCGCCACCCCATTCATCGGTGAACATTATTTTGTCGCCGTCGTTATTGAACGTCGCCGAGTGCCAATAGGCAAAGTTGGAATCACTCACGGCTCCGATGCGGACAGGGTTGGCAGGATCACTGATATCGAGTAGCAGTCCATACCCACCGCAGGCGCCACCCGCCAAACCAATCGCCGGATATACCGTGATGTCGTGACACTGTGTGGGGCCCGGTGGCGGACCATCTCCATCGTTGTTGCCCCCGCCGCCGGTTAACTGGGCAATCAGAACCGGCAGGTAATCTCGGAATGCGGAGCTATCCGCCGCGTTTGGCGCGCCACTTCCACCACGTGCCTTCACGACGCTATCCAGCTGCACCGAGACGAAACCGTCGGGCAGAACCCGCGCCTGTCCATTGATATCGGCGACGAATGCACCACGTGCTTTTGCCGTTTCGATCACGGCGATATCCGCTGGTGCCAACCCGTGGACCGGTGGTGCCACAAGATCTTGGAAGATCCGGGGAGAACTCACGATCGCCGCTGCTTTTGGGTTTGCCAATGGGACTCTGATCACTTCGATCCGGAAGAGTGCTGAGTTCGGATCCTCAGCGAGGGGCGCACCGGAACAACCAGAAAGCTCTTCGGCCGGTCGCACCGCCGAGGAGCCAGAGACGTAGATGTAAACGTTGTCGTCGTCGTTGGGGTCTTTCAGAACCGTGTGCGTATGTGACCCGCGACAGGTCTGTACGTTGGCGATGTACTCCGGGTTCCGGATGTCGCTGATGTCGAAGATCCGAATGCCACGCAGACGATGGTGGCTAACCGCCTCCTGAACGCCTTCGCCGCTGCAGTCCAACCGACCGGTCAATCCTTCGCCCGATACAAACATCAAATTCTCGTACACCGAAACATCGCTTTGCGACGCGGGACAGACATATCCCACCGCGAGTGTCGGCTCGCTGGGATTTGAGATGTCCCAGACCTGAACACCGTTATAGTTGCCCTGGATGGCATAGTGGCCGCTGAACGCGAGATCTGAATTCGTGACACCCACGAATTCTTGAGACGGGGGAGTCTGCGACACCATCCGCAGATTCCAGATGGCTTCTTCGGCGTCGAAGAGTCCGGCTTTGAGCCCAACCCTGGGATCGGGTGTTGGTGGCACGGCCATCGCCATCGACCCGATTGGAGCCGTCATCTCCGCGGTGTTCGCGGAACCGGCGCACGCGGACATAGCCAAGCCGACGGTAAGGGGCCATAGCCATGACCGGTTGATAACCGTGTCAGTATTAAGAAACATAAGAATCCTCAGTGCGTGGTTTGGGTCTCGGGGTTTACTGCGCGCCACCCCCTGCGGGCAACGCCTCGAGCATAAGCTCCATGCGGGCAACCTCGGTAATCTGATCTACTTGAATGTCTGACGCGAGTTTAAATGCTGCTTCGTCTTGACCTGCGCCATCAGTGGCAAACAAGGTGTGTACCATCGAAACAGCCCCCTGATGGTGCTGGATCATATAGGTAAGGAATAGCCGATTGAAGTTTCCATTGCGCGCCGTGTCGAGCTCCTCGATCTGTGACTGCGTCAGCATGCCAGGCATCTGCATGGCGTGGTCGGCACCGTGCACCATGAGTGTCGTTCCGTCTATGACAACTTCTGGTACTACCTGGTCGCGATCCCGCAACCACTGTTGCATCCAGGCGATTTCGTCTTTCTGGGCGTTGATGATGCGAGCGCTGAGCGTCTGGATTTCATCATTGGCACCGTGTGTTGGTGAGAGTCCCGCCATGACGAGGGCTTGGGCGTGATGTCCGATCATCCCTGTCATGAAATGAACGTCCGCCTCGGTGAAGCGCATTCGCGCGCTTTGGATCCGGGCGCGATAAAGGGCCTCGAGCTCGGCGGTGTTGTCACGAGAGCGTGGAGCAGTGTCGGTGACGGGCGGTGCCGTCCCGCATGCCAGTGCCGTGAGGGCAGCAAGAACGCTAACTATGTGTGTTTCCTGGGATCTCTTCATTTTCGGTGACTTCGCATAGGTATTTTGACGCGAACCTCTCCCGGAAGGTAGTCAAAATTACCTCGTTGCGAGTTGGGAGCCAACATGCCGCCGCCTGAACGTGGCGCCACCGATCCCCAATGCACGCGCCGCCAGCATCTCCACTCCCCTTTCCCGCTACGCTCGGCGAGGTTATTGGCTAACGTATCTATGGGCTTTTCATCCAAGCCTGCGGGCCAGGGGGCGCGTCGCACCGACGCGGCCCAAAGTGCACACACGGTGGGCCAAGCCGCGCCGGCGCAGGTAACACTGGATCGTATCAACAGCGTGTTGCAGGCGGTTGGAGAACGCGCCGGTGGTTTTGGCGATGCGTTTTTTCCAGGATTCGTCGAGCAACTCGCATGCAGCCTTGCCATTCGCATTGCCTTTGTCGCCGAATGTGTGCACGCCGGAGCCAATCGGCCAAACTCTTTCCCCGGGATCAAGTGATGGGTGATTGGCGGGCCCGCGGGTACGTTGGTGTTCCCCTTCGAGATGGGATCGGTGCCGTTATTGGTCATATGGTACTGATCGACGATAAACCGATCGACGACGCCACCTGGATGCGTTCGCTTCTCCAAGCCCTCGCCGCCCGAGCGGCCGCTGAATTGGAGAGGGGTCAGGCAGAAGTCCTGCGACGCGAGGCTGTGGCACAGCTGGAGGCGGCTAAAAACAAGATTGAGGCCGAGAACACCTATCTTCGCCACGAAGTCGCACGACGCGGTGGATTTGACAAAATCATCGGAACGAGTGCGCCAATCAGTCGAATGCTTGAGAGCATCGGGCAGGCAGCGCCGACCGACACGACGGTTCTAATAATTGGTGAAACGGGTACGGGCAAGGAGCTGGTCGCTCGTGCTATTCACGCCGGAAGCACGCGCGCAAGAAAGGCGTTGGTCTCTATCAACTGCGGCGCTATTTCACCAGGGTTGGTAGAGAGCGAACTATTTGGTCATGAGAAGGGCGCATTTACAGGTGCCACCACGCGACGTGCAGGCCGTTTCGAGTTGGCCGACGGCGGTACGTTGTTCTTCGACGAGATCGGTGATCTGTCCCCGGAACTCCAGGTCAAACTATTGCGTGTGTTGCAGGAAGGTGAGTTCACACGTGTCGGCGGCAACCAGCCCAAAAGAGTGAATGTACGTATCATTGCCGCAACACACTGCGATCTGCATGCCGCCGTCAAGCAAGGGACGTTCCGACAGGATCTTTACTACCGGCTGAACGTTTTCCCTATACGCACGCCGCCACTTCGGGACCGGCTCGAGGATCTTCCCCAACTCGTCAAGCATCTGGTGGAGGCGTATTGCCAGCGCAGCGGCAAACACATTGCCACGGTTCCTGACAACCTGCTCCAAACATTGGCGTCACACTCATGGCCCGGCAACGTTCGTGAGCTTGCAAATGTCGTTGAACGTTCCGTCATCATCAGCTCCGGTACTACCCTTCAGTTGGCGGAGTGGATGACGGGTCAGCATCAACCAGTCGCCGCCGTTTCCGGCACCGCATCGGAGTCGTTAGAAGCGATGGAGCGTAACCACATCCTCGCGACGTTGAAAAAAACGGGGTGGAAGGTGAGTGGTCCGAGGGGAGCGGCGGCGGTTCTGAGGTTGAAGGCCACAACATTGGAAGCGCGAATGAAAAAACTCGGTATCGAACGGCCCGGGCGGAAGGGCGCAACGTAGCGGACGATTGCGATCGTCCGGTCGTAAGTCAGAAGTTTCCCAGCCTAATCTTGAGATCGCTTCCCCGAGCGCAACCGGGTATTCAGCGCCATATTTAACGGCTCATGATCACTGGATACCCGGCGTTCCGCGAGGCGCTTGCCGATACCATAGAGTTCGAGCGCGAAATCGGTAGCGGAGCAACTGCCACCGTCTTTCTTGCGCGTGACCTCAAGCATCAACGTCGTGTCGCGGTCAAGATGTTGTGGCCTGAATTTGTGGCAACGCTTGCGGCTGAGCGATTCCTCCGTGAGATCGGCATAGCTGCGCAACTACAACATCCGCACATACTTCCACTACTCGACTCCGGCGAAGCCGCCGGTTCGCTCTACTTCACGATGCCGTTCGTCGAAGGCGAAACGCTCCGCCAACGGGTCAACCGAGAGGGCCCCCTCGGTATCTCGGACACCATTCGTATCCTCGGTGATGTTGCAGATGCCCTGGTGTACGCCCATGAACATGGTGTCGTCCATCGTGACATTAAGCCCGACAATATCATGTTGGTAGGACGAAATGCGGTTGTAATGGATTTCGGTGTTGCCAGTGCTGCCAGTGCCGCCCAAACCGGTCGCCAGCTCACCGCGGGCATCGCCATCGGCACACCAAATTACATGGCCCCCGAGCAGGCCATGGCTGACCCGGCATTCGATCACCGGGTCGATATTTACGCGTTGGGAGTGCTCGGCTACGAACTCCTAACCGGACAGCCTCCCTTCGTGCGCGCCACACCGCAGGAGGTCTTGGCTGCGCACGTTGCGCACACACCCGAATTAGTGACGGTCTTGCGTTCTGATATCCCCCAGGATCTCGCCGATATCATCATGCGGTCGCTCGAGAAAAGACCTGACGAGCGATGGCAGTCGGCCGCTGAAATTACGGAGCGTTTGGACCCGTTGACGACGCCGATGGCGGGAATGACGCCGGCCCGTCAGGTGCCGATGACCGGTCGTAACACAGGTCTGCGCTGGGTGGTCGGTGCGATTGCGCTTGTGAGTGTGGTTACACTCGTCGTCCGGCTGGTTATTGGTTCTGACCCGAACCAGCCACCCGATATTCGCCCGGAGCAGCTCACGTTTGCCGGCAATGTCATCGAGTCGGCCATTTCGTTGGATGGTCAGTTTCTCGCCTTCGTGGGGCGTTTGCCCGACCGTGAAGAACTATTCGTGCAAGATCTTTCGACCGGTACCGTGGTGTCCCTCGCAACCGCCAATCGTATCGAGGCGATTGCATGGGCGGGCAACGCGTCCGAAGTCGGATTCAATGTTGTCGACTCGGCCAAGGTCACTCTGATGACGGCATCGCGGCTCGGAGGGCCGGCTCGTGTGCTGCGCCGTGGTTTCGGGTTACGATCGCCGGATGGATCAAAAATCGCCGTGGCTTCCAAAGCGGGATTGGCGGTCACGATAATCGATGCTCGCACCGGGGACTCCACGTTGTTCGAGCGATCTCCCGCATACACATGGGTCAGCGGGTTGTCGTGGTCCGCAAATTCCGATCAACTAATCGTTGCTGTCAGTAGCCAGTCAGGCTCGTCGGCGATCATGTCGTACAGCCCAGAGGGAGTCGAGACCGTCTCATTAGTCGATACCGTGGATGTATTCGGGCCGGTTTGGGATCCATCGGGACCGGCCCTTTGGTACCTGCGGGGGGAGACGGAAGTTGGCGCCGATCTCTACAGACTTCGCGTCTTGCCCGATGGTCGGCCCAGCGGCGAACCGATACGTGTCGCGGCCGGCTTGGCGCTCGAAGTGCGTGGTTACACCGTTGCCAGCTCGCCACTTTCGATCACGAGAGATGGTGGCCAGTTGGTTTATTCGCGCCGTGACATGTGGTCCAACCTTGGCACGCTTCAACTGGACGGAGGGGCCTTTCAGACTCCGCAGTTCTTGACCACGGGCACGGCACTCTATTACAGCGGTCACGTCTCGCCAGACGGTGGCAGCGTTGCTGTGCAAGTGCAAGGTATCTCGGGCACCACGGTTGGCGTCGTTCCAACCACCGGTGGGTCTGTTCAAGAAATTGCGACGCTGAATTTGGTGGGTTATGTCAGCTGGTCTGACAACGGGGGTGCCCTCGCCTTCGTCGGTGCGTCGGGCCCCGTGGGGTGGGGACTGGCAGTTTATGATTTTGATCGTGGGGCGACCCGTTGGTTCCGTGGCGTGCGTCTCGGGGCGGGTGTCAGCTCACGTGACTCGGCCATTTTTGCGACCACGTATGCCAACCGGTACATCTATCAAGTCGATCCCGCCACGAGCCAAACACGCATCATCGGACCGAGCGACACGACTGGTTTTGTTTTCCACCCCCGTGTTTCCCCCGACGGGCGACTCATTGCGTTCTCTTGGAACCGGCAGGGGCGACGTCAACTCCATGTGATGTCGGTTGATGGCGGTACTACGCGAATGCTTGCAGATGTTGAGCTGCGACCGTTGGCGTGGGCGAACGACGGGCTGAGTCTCTACGCGGCAACCCACAGGGTAAACGGCCCGGAGACCGTTTTTCGTGTTCCGGTCACGGGCGACCCTGCAACGGCGCTGTACGTGTTAACGGCCGGGTTAAGTGCAGAAGATCTCTTCCCCGACAAACGGACACTCCTTATCAACCAAATACAGGGGCGATCGGATGCTGTGGCGCTGAACCTGTCGATGCGGTAGGATCGGCGCTCCACGTTCCTGGAGCATCTCATACATCCGAATCGTAGTAGTACTCCCACCTCATGGATTTCCGTGTCCTCACCCTCGTGTCGGCGGGTTTGGAGCGGTTCTTCGTCCCGGCGTCCGAAGGCGACTCCGATCCGGCGAGGTTTGGATTGCAGATTCACTATCCGGCGCCACAAACCTGGTCACAACCGTGATGCGAAGTTGGCGCGGCGCGCGCTAGGCAAGATCGTGTTAGGTGATTGCGTACTGTTTGCCACAGAGAACACAGAGATTTTTATGTGATACGGGAGTTAGACCGTGTCATGCCACATCAACCCCTCTGTGTCCTCCATCTTTCTCCGTGTCCTCTGTGGCTTTGAAACCGTTTCGATGCGTAGTGACGACGTCAAAGACCTACAACACGTGCCTAACGCGCGCCAGCATCCGAGACGTTTCTCTCCGTCTTGGCCCGCCGCACCATGTCCCGCACGTCTTCCAAAAGTCGTTGCGCGTCGTACACAATGCCGTCTTTGATCGTGTACTTGATGCCGCCAACACGCGTGGTAATGCCGGTGTCGAAGTCCATCCGGGGTGTGCCCGTTCCGTAGAGAACAGAACCTTGAGGTTGTGCAACGGGTTCTCGTCTACCACAACAAAGTCCGCTTTCAATCCCGGACGTATGATGCCGAAATCGATAGACTGGTTCTTGGGGTCGTGTAGCTCCTGTGCGCCGTAAAGTGTAGCCGAACGAATGACTTCGACTGGATGGAAACCCGCTTCTCGCAGGAGTTCGAATTCGCGAATGTAGTCGAAACCGTAAAGCTTATAGATGAATCCGGAATCCGATCCTGTTGTGACGCGACCACCGCGGTTCTTGTATTCGTTGAGGAACTGCATCCACCGGTGGTAGAAGTTTCTCCACGCAACTTCGTCTTCCGTTGTCCAGTCGAACCAATATGAGCCGTGCGCCTGTGGGCTCGGTTGATAAAAGTCCATAAGCGAAGGCAGCGTGTACTCGTCATGCCACTCGGCTTCGCGGGCACGCATGACGTCACGACTTGCTTCGTAGATGGTCATCGTTGGATCGATGCCGAATCCGAGTTCGAGGAACTCATCCATGAGCGCGTTCCATTCGTCGGATCCGGGTTCGTGTATCTGATTCCACAGGCGGGCTACGTTTCCGAATCGGTGCTGCTCGTTCGCGTAGTCATAGTCGAGTGGCCAATTCTGGACGCTGTAGTCTTTGAGCATCGACTCGAACAGGCCGTAGTAATGTGTCATCATATCGAGCCCGAGCCGCGCCGCGTCGATGGCGTTCATACGGCCGACACCCATTTGCCCCAAGTGCGCGACCGTGCCAAGCCCGAACTTGTGAGCCTCATCAATCAACGCCTCCATGATTTCCGGATCGTAGGCAGTGAGTTTCACGCCGTCGATCTTTTGCCCATCGATTTCTTCCGCCGCCGCCCACCGAACCCACTCACGCGCAGTTTCGGGGTCGTTGATTGGCCGGCCGCCCCAACCTTCACCAGAACCCGGGCTCTGATAGCTGAACATACGCGGTGCAACGATCTCGTTGCGCGCCGACAGCGCTTTTTCTTGGAGTGACCAGTCAAACGGTCCATGCCCGACTCCGCGGGAGGTGGTAATCCCGTGACCCATCCACAGTTTATAAACGTATTCCGCCTGGGGTGCGTCTGACGGGAATGGTCCCGTGTGCGCGTGCATGTCGATGAAACCCGGCATGACGTACTGGCCCGTTCCATCAATAATGCGAGTATTGCCGCCTTCGTCCGTTACTTCACCGCGACCAATACTGATAATCCGATCACCTTCAACCACGATGTTCGCGCCGCTCATGGGTGGTGCACCCGTGCCATCGATGACCGTCACATTCTTCAACACCAACCGGTCGTATGGCCCGCCGCCTTCGTCGGCTCGTCGTCTGGTCGTTTCTTGTCGTTCCCCCTGCTGCGCGGCGATTGCCGCAGGAATTCCAAACATCACTGCGAGCGCCGTCGCAAAGACAGCCAGACGCATTTGGGCTCTCATTCGAATCTCCTCATTGGTGTGGTACGGGCGTGAAATATGGCTTGTCAGGCGGCTCGGCGGTAAGGCGGTAGGACGGTCAGGCGGTATGCCCACTCCCCACCACTACTAGTCCTGAGGGAGGGCGTGGCCGGGTACCGCTGTTCAGCGTTCGACGTTCGACGTTCGACGTTCCCCGTTCCGCCCTACCGCCCTACGCCCCTTCCGCCCATCTTTCCCTGTCGTCCTTTTCCCGAATATGCCGCGTGAGGTGCCAATGTCGTTGAACCGTTTTCGCCCGTTTGCCGTCGCGATCGTCCTGACCGCACTCAGCTTGCCTGTCACTGCTCAACAGTGGTCGCCCCTAAAACGAGGCAGTGACAATATTGAGGTGTTGGGCCATCTGCCGCTTGGACCCAGGCTCTCCGTGGCTGATATGGACATCGAGCAGGAATTGGATCGCCCCTACGCGTACGTGTCGCGAATGGTGTACGGCTTCGACGGTCCTAAGGGCACTGACATCATCAGCATTGCCGATCCCGAGAATCCGGTGTTGCTCTACGAGTGGAGAATCGAGGATCAGGACCTCCACCAACGCACGGGTGGAATGGACGTAAAACACTTCAAGTGGAACAACCGCTACTACTTGGTACAATCGCTCCAGTTTGGTCAGGGTGGTCCGAATACCGACCTGGGTGCCGTGATTCTCGACGTAACGGGCCTGCCGGACCCATCGACGGTCCGTGAGGTAGCGAGGATCCGCAAACCGGATATGCCGGGTGGGTTCCACAACATCTTCATCTATAAGCACTCCAACGACCGGGTGTACCTCTTCACGACGGCACGGGCGCCCGGCGCGTTGATCTATGATCTGGGTTCGATCGTGGAAGGCGGTAGTCCTGACGATGCGTTTGTCGGGCTGGTCCCCGTTCCCGAGTCGGCGCTTGGAGCTGGCAGCGGGCGTGGTTATCACGACTTTTACGTTGGTTATCATCCGGACACGGACGAAGACCGTTTTTACGGCGGTGGTACTGGTGGTTACTACATTTACGACGTCTCGGATCTACAGAACCCTGAGCTGCGCATTAGTCTGACCGGCGTGAGTGGTGTCAGCTATGGACACACCTTTACGCCGAGCCCTGATGGCCGGTTTGTGATTGCAGAAACCGAGTACCAGTACGCCCCACTGCGGATTTTTGACCTACAGCCGGCGTTGGATGGAGAAGTCACCAATATCCGCCGGCCGATCTCTGCGTTCACGGCAAACTGGAAAAACCTCGTCCATAACCACGAGGTGCGCTGGCCGTATGTCTTCGTGTCCGGGTACTTAGACGGTTTACAGATTTTCAATTTGCAGGATCCGGAAGATCCGGTGACCGTGGGCTTTTACGACACGTACATCGGGCCATCCAACCCGGTTCGCTCCGCGATGTTCAACGGTGCTTTCGGTGTGGATGTGCGCAACGCCGATGGGTTGATCGTCATCAGTGATATGTCGACGGGTCTTTGGACAATGAAGATGGACGGTTTCCAAGGGTGGAATGGCGAGCATTGGGGGATGCCGGATATCTCGTCCGCACAGAAATGGGATGTATCCCGCCGCGGCCGTCCGGTTAGCGATCGGGACGGCTCGTAACCCGAGTCGTTTACGCTACAAAGGAACAGTGGCAGTGAGACACAGACGACTTACGGTATTGATGATGGGGATCTTTCTGCTCACGGGAGTGGCGGAGGTCCCCATCACGCCATTGGCCCCGACCGATGGTCCACTCCGGGCAGTCGGCTTGGCAACCGCCTGCGCGATAAACAGTGGCCCCGAGTACTATGCGATCGAGTTGGTTGGGACGAATAGGATCCCGGGTTCCGGGCTGGCGCATGCGCGTGCGGAAGTTTCGGTACCCGCTGCATCTCCGTTTGTGGTCTCGTTGACAACCGATGGTAGCTACCAATACGACGTGCACGTCTCAATTGCACGAATGAAGAACCCCAGGCGTGGTGTACTCGTGGCGTGGGTGACGACGAGCACGTTGGATGAGGTTCGACGAATTGGCGCGTTGGATCAGCATTTCCAAGCGGTCGGCACGGCATCGTGGAATAAGTTTCTTGTCGTCGTGACACTCGAGGACACTGATGATCCTTCCGCCGAACGGTGGACCGGTCCCGTTGTGTTTCGTGGTATGTCGCGTAGCGGGATGATGCATACCATGGTAGGACACGGTGCGCTGCAACAGGAGAATTGCGCCGCATACGGCTACGACGATTAGACTGACATGCACAGCCCCACACTAATCGCCTCCGTTCTGGTTGCGATTTCAGTCCCGACAATTGCGTCAGCGCAAGATCACCGAATGCAGGGCATGACACTGTCCGGTGGTTGGCGAATGGTGCCGATGGATTCGAGCATGCCGATGTTGCCCGGTCTGGACGGTGCCGTGCCGATTGTCGGACCGTTCATGCCCGGTATGGGGATGGATCCCGCCATGTTTCCCGAGGCTCGGCCATCGGAGGTCGTGTCGATGAAAGACGGTGACACATTGAGTATCTCAGTGTCGATGGTGCGCCGTACCATCGCCGGACACGAGATGGTCATGTTCGGCTACAATGGGCAATATCCTGGCCCGCTCATTCAAGCACCGAAAGATGCAACGATCATCGTTGAAGTCACAAACGATATCGAGATGCCGACAACTGTACATTGGCATGGTATCCGACTCGACAACCGGTTCGACGGTGTCCCCGGCGTGACGCAGGAAGCGATCGAAACGGGAGAGAGTTTCACCTACGAAGTGCATATCCCGGATGCGGGCATGTTCTGGTATCACCCCCACGTCCGCGAAGACGTGCAACAGGACCTTGGGCTGTTTGGAAACCTGCTGGTCACCTCACCGGACCCAGAATATTATGGGCCCGCCCATCGTGAAGAAGTGTTTGTGTTAGACGATATGCTCATGGACGAGCAGGGTGCTTTGCCATGGGGTGATCGTGCGCCCACACACGCGCTTATGGGTAGGTTCGGCAACGTGATGATGGTCAACGGCCAAACGGACTATCGCCTGTCGGCGAAACGCGGCGAGGTTGTTCGATTCTATCTCACGAACGTTGCGAACTCCCGAACATTTAACGTGACGTTCGGCAACGCACGCGTAAAGGTCGTTGCATCCGACGTCAGTCGCTTCGAACGCGAGCAGTGGGTGCCAAGTGTTGTCATCGCGCCCGCGGAACGATACGTGGTTGATGTACAATTCGATGAACCGGGAGAGGTTGTTATTGCCAATACGGTCCAGGCCATCAACCACTTCCGCGGCGAGTTTTATCCGTCTGTAGATACACTGTCCATCGTGACGGTGTCCCATGACACGGCGTCATCGCAAATTTCGCAGGCGTTCCAGACCCTTCGCGAGCACGACGACGTCATAGCGGATATCAATGGGTTCCGCGGCCATTTTAGTCGAGCACCGGACTATGAACTCGAAACCACGGTGCGTGTCCAAGATCTACCGCAATCGATTGTTCTTTCCATGGAGGCGGATACGCTCTACGTGCCACCGATGGAATGGAATGACGCAATGCCGATGATGAATTGGCTGAGTACCGCCGAACAGGTGACGTGGATTCTCAAGGACAGGAAAACCGGCGCGGAAAATGGGGAGATAGACTGGAAGTTCAACGTCGGTGACGTGGTGAAGATTGCAATCTTCAACACACCCAAATCATTCCACCCCATGAACCACCCAATACACATTCACGGCCAGCGGTTTTTAGTTTTGTCGATGGATGGTGTGCAGAATGCTAACCTAGTCTGGAAAGATACGGCCATCGTTCCCGTGGGTTCGACCATGGAAGTGTTGGTCGAGATGTCCAATCCAGGTGTGTGGATGCTCCATTGTCATATCGCCGAACATCTGCATGCCGGAATGATGTTTAGCTTTACGGTTGAGCGGTAGTCGGACAAGCCTTCTTCATCCGATTACCGTTGAGCCGCTAACGTTCCACCGAGAGAATCCTCTCGATTTCCATGCGGACATCCCGCAGGTGTATTCTGGTCATCGCGTTCCCAGCTCGGGCGATGGCACGTTCTGCGTGGGTGTCTAGG
>JAZDDD010000256.1:0-7268 GCA_036679545.1 Gemmatimonadota bacterium
GCAACGTACAGCGAAGAGAAAGGGCCCCCCCGAGTTGCGTGTGTGTTCGATTTGGCGGGGGCAGCCAGTCTAGGTGGTGCGCTCACGATGATCCCGGTGGCGCGTGTTGACGAAGCCCTCGCCGGCAATGGCCTGGATGAGATGTTGCGCGACAACCTGCGCGAAGTGAGCAATGTGCTCGTGAGTTTGTTGATCTCGTCACACGGTCCGCTTGCTCTCAACGATTGTCAGGTGGGATCGCGCGGAGACGATCCATTCACCGCGGCGTTTGTCGATGGAGCACCCCGAACGAATGCTGACCTTTCTATCGAAGGCTACACTGACGGCCGCATGTCGTTTGTCATGCTTGCGGATACACCGGGGTCGTGACGAAGTAAGATTGCGAGGTTGGGCAAAGCCGGGATTCAGTCCGGTTGATGCAACAACCGTAGCACATGCGGATGTGCCAGATAAGATCTCCAGATCTGAAATCCCCAGATCTAACACCCAAACGGGTTCAAGGTTAAAGGTCGAACCAGGCCGGGCCGAAGCTCCAACATACACCGCTTGGCAGGCCCGAAAACCCCTGCAGGCGCTCGATGTTTCACGTCAACGATTACCGGAGGTCGGGCCCATGGCGGGTGAACTTTACAAAGTGCTCAATTGGATGCAGGCGAACGGAGATGTCGGCGACGTCGATCGTCTCCGCGTGAAAGTTTTACCCCTCACGTTGAAGGAGAAAATCTTTCTCGCCAAGGTCACCCAGCAGACCGAGTGTTCCTCCGATTTGCTCGGTACTATCCGCGATGCTGCATCTGAACTCGTTGGTCAGCCCTGTCCGGCCTAACAGCGAACCTTCTCAATATCAAAACTGGGCTCAGCCCGGAGGCCGAATATGGAGACCATAGTGTCCCTGCCCGTTGAGATGGACGCCGCTCACAGGCGCCATTTCCTAGGTGGCGAACCAATCGTCTTTCACTGCCATCATTACAACACGTTTTTGCAGCGCAGCATCCAAGACGCGCATTTCATCGATTCCGACCCATTCCTCATCGGGGCTGCGGCAGAAGTTGCGTTTGCTCAGCTCACTAGCCTGATCCGTCAGGAACAATGCTCCAACGAAGCCGACCGCCGGGAACTCGCCGAGCGGGTTTACAGTTGGTCCGGTTTCGGCACACTAGATTTTTCTGGGCTCACCGTAACCGGCGGTGTGATGACAACTCCCAACTCGCATTACGCGGCCGCGTGGAATGCCAAGTGGGGTGCCGCAGATCGCCCGGTCTGTTTGTTTACGTCCGGTTGGATATCCGGTGCCATGTCGGCCATTCACGATCGCCCGTTAGGAGACTACCATGTCGATCATCCAAGCTGCCTGGCCATGGACGGAACTCAGCGTTGCGCGTTCGACGTAACGGCAACACCCGCATCGTACACTAAGTTCGAAGCGGTTGGTGCAGGTAACCTCACTGACCATGGTGCCCATCCGTTCCCGTGTAAGAACGTTGATTCTGAAGGAGTCTACAACGCGGTCACCAGTATGCCTTTGGTAGGTGACGCAACGGGCAGCATCCCGGCGTTTGGCGTGTACCTCACGCACCACTACGCCAACTATTACAACCGTATTGGCTTCGAGATGCTGCACAACGCCATCGACCAATTCGGGGATGAAGGGCGCGACGTAGTCCAACCCCTTTTGGTCGAAGCCGGACATGTCTGCGCGTTCAACACGTTTGGCGGCATCATGAAATCCAGCGAATGGGACGCCTTGATCGCACCGTCGCTCGAGACCCCCGAAGATTGGGTGCACGGAATCGTGGCGGTCGTGAATAGCCTCGGGTGGGGCCGATGGCAGGCAACTGAGGTATCGAAACACCAGGCCACCTTCGTCGTGCAAGATGACTACGAGTCCGTTGGTTACCGGGCCATGTATGGAAACGCGAAGTTCCCCTGCTCCTATTTGGCCCAGGGTGCGGCGGCGGGAATCATGAATCTGGTGTACAAAGGTGACATCCAGTCCCGGCCCGAACTGACACCGGAATTCTATCGGTCATTGTTCAGGTCGCATGATGCATACGCCGCGACTCCGCTGAAATCGCGGGCCATGGGCGATGATGTGACCTCGTTCCGGGTTGCTCGCGTTTAGCAACCAAGGCCGGTGATCGTTGCGGTAGCAGGCCAGGATTGTGCAACAAAGCTCCGGTTACGTTACTTGTTGCCACAGCCCGTTGACCTTGGATTTCTGCAAGGAATTCCGGAAGGCCAGCTGCAGATTCACGAGTTTTCCAAGTTCGTGGCTGGCGCCCTGGACCATTTCAAGTTGCTGGTGGCAGACGAATACCTCGTCACGGGTAGTCTTGGTGGTCGGGTGCTGGAGATCACTTATTGGAAGGAACGCGATAGCGTAGCCGACCGCTCCCTGCGAATGGTCGAGAAGATCTTTGAGGCCGCCGGTATGGGATCGGTGAAGTATGTCAAACGACGCTCGCGTGGGGACCGAATCGAAACAGGAGTAGACCGGCGCGCCGCCGCAGACCCATAGAGAACGTTATGGGTGAAAAGCAGTAAACGAGCATGGCACACCTAGCTCTTGTACTCGGTAGCGGCATACTCCGTTCCGGCCATGAAATGCCGCAACTGCGCGGCCCATCGGTCGCCACCGATCAACGAATGTGGAACGTTCACTGCCGGTCCGTACACACCACCGCCACTTTGCGGGGGTCAACGTCTGATCGTGTATTGCACCTTGGCGATGAACTGGTTCGACTCTCGACCCCAACGGTTCCCGAAATCGGTGATATTGTGGTTGTACACGACAAACAACTCGCCGAACGGATCGAAAGTCCAACGAAGCCGTGTATTGGTCCCGAATGAGCGGGTGTCGTTGTCGTACTGAGCGAAGGTGTTGAGCTGGAGGTCGGGCGAAACATTGATCCGAATCCGGCTGCCGATCAGTTCCTGCGTGAAGTCGCCCCCGGCCAGGCTTCCCACGTTGCGTTCCCCTGTCAATTCCACGACGAGTGTGGCCGACGGTTTCCAGCTTAGGTTGGCCTGGTATTGCTGCAGACTACCAGTGTAGAACGGTCCGAACCACCAGGACAACCTTCCACTGATCGGGCGCTTCGATGCGATGTCCGTCTCGACCCGATAACGTTGCCAGTGGTAAGATCCGGGGTGGATGACCACCGTGTCGGCAATGGTAAACGGCATTGTCAGTTGCTCACCCTCTTGCACGAAGTTCAGTTCCAATCGCTCGCCACTCTCGAACCGCCAGTTCACGGGTGCCGTGAACACGCGGTAGCTCTCCCAGTTGCCGTCGAGGTCGGTCACAAGGGAGGGGAACAACTCGAAACGCCATGTCCGCATCCACGACACATCCGGTCGTGATAGATAGGTGACGAACAGCCGGTACTCTTGGATGCTTGAGCGCGGCACGAAACCGAGCGACGGGTCGAACGCGTCACCGATCCGTGAGTACGAGCGAAGATGTCCCCGCGATCGTTGGGGTAGTCGATGCTAATTCCGAAGGCCGTCTTGTCCCCGGTCGTCAGGTCGTCCCGGTTGACCCGCAGGCCCCACAGTCCTGCCACGAAGTTCTTGTCACCACGAAAGGAGGTGTGCGGAAGGTAAAGTCCACGCCGGCCATCCAGCTTCCGGATCGGCCCAAGGGATCCCCGATACTTCCCAACACGCCCACGGAAGATTCCTCTAGGATGTTCTGTTGCCACCGGGCCACGCCCATGGCCGCGCCAGGGGCCACACCGGTTTCTTCACCGGTGCGCACGACGAGTGCGCCGATGTTGGCGTTCCCCTGTCGGCCATTGAGTTTGAGACCTGCCCTCATCGGCACAGGGGAGCCGGACACCAATCCAATCCGGCGGGTTTGGAAAGGAAGCAGTGACCGTCCTAACCCGAATCCGAAGCGGAAGATATCCGATCCTTCGAGGAAGAACGTTCGTTTTTCGGGGAAGAACAACGGAAAGAATCCGGACCACTGTGCGACCCACCGTGGCGCCACCCTCGACCGGTTCAGTCATTGTCAGCGCCGGAATCGAGTCAGCGGCAAACCAGGCTGCTTGGGTCACGGCACCGTCGAGCTTGATACCGGCCGCGGGGAGTTGCCCCACCCGTAACGTGACACCATCCTGGCCCGCAATCTGTCGGGGTGGCGGTCCGGCCAGAACGGCCAGAAGAGAGTTGCAAATGTAAGGAAGACGTGTCGGGCGCGATTCGCGCCCGGATTCACAGGCGCGGTCAGATGCATTGACGAGGGATCCAGCCGGGAACGGAAGAAAGCGACGAGTCAGCTCGGCCTCCTGAAACTCAACCGGCTGCGTTGGTTGTCTTGCGGCACATTTGGAGCGGTCCGCACACAACCGTCCGCGACGCCCTCATCATAGGGCTCACTCCCGGCGGCAGATTATCGACGACCCGGCCGCTTTGCGCGTGTTCTTTCTTAATCTGCCCTTAGTGCATCCACCGGATTCACTTTCATCGCGCGCCACGCTGGGAGTGCGCCCGCAGCCAACCCGGTGACTGCTAACAGCACAAGTGCGACTGAGAATGCAATCGGATCGAACGGCCCGATGCCAACCAGTTGGGCGCCAATCACCCGTGCGACGACAATTGCGCCCATCAGACCGACTGCCCCGCCGGTGACCACCATGAATCCAACACGACCCAGGACCTGCCTGAGAATTCGGCGTTGATCGCCGCCAAGTGCCATACGGATACCGAACTCGCGCGTGCGGCGGGACACGGTATAGGAAATGGATCCATACACGCCGAGCGCCGCAAGCAGTAAACCGAACAGCGCAAACGCGCCGCCAAACAGCGCACCTTGGCGCTCGCGTGCAAGTGAATCGATGTTGATCATCTCAGCCGTTGTAACCTCAAAAATGGGCAGCTGCTGGTCGATGCGGTCCAACGCATCACGAATGGATCGGATGGACGGGGCACCGACTGTCCCCGCTGCTCGTGCCCAGAACGTCAGTTGCGATGCATTCCTGCCGGCCGCGTGTTGCGCGTACGGTTGGTACCACGAGTAAGGGATCTCGTCCGATTCGCGGACGTTACTAGCAACACCTACTACGGTGAGCCACGGCGCGTCACTACCCGCTCGCCGGTTACGTATGCGCCTACCAAGTGCCGGACCCCCCGCCCACAGTTGCGAGGCAAGGCGTTCGTTCACGACGACAACACCCTCCCGTTCTTCACGATCGACTTCCGTTATCCAACGTGCTGCGGGGGAACATGGTTGTCGCCGCGGCGGTGGCTATCGAGGGCGCAGCCTCGAGTTCCCTGAGGAAACGTTGCGCGAATTGTACTCGCTGTTCCGCGGTCACGTACGGTTCGCGATCGAGCGCGACGGAAAACACCGTCATTTGCGTGGGGTCGTATCCCAGATCACGTCCTTGGCGTTGTTGAAAATCGCGGACGATCAAACCGACACCGGTAAGAAGAACCAACGTCAACGCGAGTTCGGCGGCGACCAGTGCGCCACCCAGCCGTTGTGACGAGCCACTCAATGATCGTGAGCCCCGTCGAAGCGTGGCTGCCGGATGTGTCGAGGAGAACCGCAATGCGGGAATTAACCCGACGAACAACCCGGTGGCGATGGCGAGCGTAGCCGCCAGAGCGAATGTGGATTGGTTCACCGATAACCTTGCACCGATCGTGACCAGACGGGCTGGCAACAACGGATCGAGCAAGGACAAGCCAAGCACTGCGATGACCATTCCCGCCGCACCACCGGCAATACCAAGGACGGCGCTTTCGGTGAGCGACTGAGTCAGGAGTCGTCGTCGTGACGCACCCAAACTGGCCCTCAGGGCGAACTCGCTCTCCCTGTGCAGTCCCCTCGAGAGAAGGAGGTTTGCGAGATTCGCGCAAACCACCAATAAGAAGAGCCCCACTGCGATTGTAAGTACCGTGATCGTACCGCCCTCACCGTCGAGTAGTACCGCGCGCATGGAAATTGGTGTAATGGTCATGCCTGCCGTCAACCCGGGTACCACCCCGCCGATTCTGCGGCTGAGAATCCGCAACTCCTCGCTCGCCATCGATAGGGTGATTCCTTCGCGCAGGCGGGCCTTGATGTTGAGCGCCCAAAACGCTTCGCCAGCGTCGTCCTGCGCGCGAAACGGCATCCAGAACTCGGCCTCGTACGGATAGGTGAACCCCGGCGGCATGACCCCGACCACACTGAACGGCATCCCATCAAGCGTGACGGTGCGACCGATGATATTGTCATCCTGGCCAAAACGGTTTTGCCACGTCGCGTACGCAATCACCGCGACACGGCTATCCGTACCCAACGCTTCCTCTTCCGAGGAGAACGCGCGGCCCAACACCGGCTGGACACCGAGTGTTGCGAGCCAACCGGATGTCACGGCGTTTCCGACCACGCGTTCCGGGCCGTCGTCCGTTGTAAGCGTCAAATCGGTGAAGCGACTTGCCGCGATACTTTCGAAGGCGTCCGTGCCGTCCCTCACCTGGAGAAAAACAGGCACGCGGGGGCTGATGTTTGGCGAACCCGCCTCTGGAATCTGATAGATTCGAACTAACCGATCGGGGTCGTCGAATGGAATGTCCGGTCGGAAAGTTTGCTCGGCCGCGCTGAAGATGGCGGTGTTAGCGCCAATCCCGAGGCCAAGGGTGAGGATTGCCACAGCGGAAAAGCCGGGGCTTTTACGCAGTTGCCTGAGCGCGAATCGGAGGTCGGTCATGAGTCGATGGATTTGGTTTAGGGTTACCCCTTATACGTGTTCCCGCGTCAGATGTTCGCAAATGGGGTCCTTGGGGGAAGATTCTCTAGTTCTCTATGACTCCCAATCTCTGTCCTTCAATAACCGCTTCTGTTCGAGATTTGACGTTGAGCCGGGCAAAGATGTTTTGGAGATGCGATTTTACCGTCGGAAGCGAGATGGCCAATCGCTTTCCGATCTCCGCGTTAGAGATCCCACGCCCAACTTCTCTCAAAACCTGAACTTGTCGTGACGTGAGAGCCGAGTCCGTCTCGTCAACCGCGATCTCCGGAACCGATTGAAATATCCGCTCCGCATGTTCGCGGACGTCCGCACGACGGCGGGCGCGTCTCAGTAATTGGACTCGCTTTGAAGCACCGTCGATATAGACTCGGACGAACGACCCCTTCGCGCCGAGCATCAAAGCATCCGCGTATGCTTGTTCTGCTTCCATACGTTTGCCCATGGCGTCGAGGGCGACGGCTCGGGCGGTGAGAACCTTGACGCGAAACCACGGGCGCAACGTGCTATGACTTCGCAGGAGGG
>JAZDDD010000257.1:0-5288 GCA_036679545.1 Gemmatimonadota bacterium
CGACGACGACGCCGTCTTGGAGCGGCAGGCCACTGACCTCTACGGTGTCCTGTCCGATTTGATCCGGATTTATCAGTTCCGCGATCGCGATCGCATTTGCTGTCATGACCTGTCGGTCTCGCAATGTCATGCACTTGAAGCGCTCGTACGCCACGGCCCGATGACAATGAACGAATTGGCCGGATTCTTATACGTGGACAAAAGCACAACTAGTCGCGTCGTCGATGCGCTGCAACGCAAAAAACTCCTACGTCGAGAACCACACCCTGAAGACGGACGCGCACTCCGTTTGGTCGCCTCCTCGGCTGGCGAGCAACGCATGAGCGCAATCTTGCATTCGATTATTGAGCAGGAGAAGCGTCTGATCGCAGACTTTGACCCAGAGGTCAGAACGGCCATGATAGACCTATTGGGAAAACTTGCGCGATCGGCCGCTGACCGTGTCACCGTCGCTGGCGGGATCTGCTGTTGTAACGGGTAAGAGTTTTGTACCAATAGTTGTCACTAACAACCAAGGAGGAATGATGAAAGGATCGAACCCCACCACATGTTGTGGAGTAACGAATTGTGGATGTGGAGATGAGGGCGAGGACACCAGTTGTTGTTAAGTAAATGAGCAACGGTTCCGGAGGGTCGGCGTTACGCCGACCCTCTGTCGGCATGGTTACGACGCCATCAAGCTTTCAATCTCTTCGACACGCCGTGGAGCACCCGCCGACAGGTTTTCATAACCGGTTTCCGTAACGACGATCATGTCTTCAATCATGATCGCGATGTTTTCTCCGGGGACGTACAACTTTGGTTCGACGGTAAATACCATGCCGGGTTCAAGCGGCATTGAATAATCACGACTCTCGGACACTTCCAACCCAATGTGATGACCGAGGTCGCGCACACCCGTGCCACGCGCACCGCTGTAGTCCGTGAGCCCCTTCCCTTCGATCAGGTAGTGTGTGGGTGACGGCATAACACCCCATACACCATCGACACCCATCCGATCGATGTCCTCATATTGCGCAAGACCGTATCGCTCAAACACACGCGCGGCGGCGCGAATGACGTCCAGCATCATGACACCGGGTCTAATGACCGCAAGCGCAGAATCCTGCGCCTCCAAGACGATATTGTAGTACCGACGTTGTACTGCTGAGAACCGCCCGTTGACCGGAAACGTCCGGCAGATGTCTGATGTGTACGTACGATATTCCGCCGCACCGTAGTCGATAAATACCAACTCGCCGTCTTGCATCACACGATCCGTTGAGTTGTAATTTTCCGACTTGAGCGTGAACAAACTCATGGACCCTGCGCCAGACGAAACGATCGGGCCAAACGACGCGCGTGGAGAACCTTCACGTTTCCAGACGTATTCCATCAACCCGGCCACGTCGCGATCGTTCTGCCCAGGCTCAAGGGTGCGCAGAACCTCGATGAAACCCTTTGCACTGATTGCCGCCGCCTGCCGGAGCGCTGCGATTTCGTGTTCGTCTTTTGTAAGACGCATTCGTTCGATTCGTGGATTTGGATCGGCGATCGCACTCGTGGAAAGCAGCCCGGCGAGCGCTTGCTCGAATTGTTGCGACTCGGAAACAAGAGACGGGAAGCCACGTGGCGCAAACCCCGCACCACCACGACGCATGACAAATACCGTGTCTGACTCACCGACCAAGGTCGGCAAGCGATCGCGTAACTCGCGCAACGGATGGCTTGCATCCACACCAACCGCACGTTCCGAGACACCATCCGGAGCAAGCCTTCGAATTGTTTGGTTCCAAGACGCCCTCCGAAATCTAGGGTCCCCGTGAGGGTTTTGCGCACCCGCGAACTGTAACGAATCGGGAAGAAAAAGTATTTCGCGTATCTCCGTCCCATTCGGTACGAGTACCAAGACGGCGAACGGAGACTCAATCCCGGTCAGATACCAAAAGTTCGGATCCTGTTTGTCGAAGTCCCCCCGTCTCGTCATGTCTGCACCAAGCAACACAATCGGATGGGGACCAAGATGTTCGGCGAGCCGCATACGCCGCTGAGCGTAAACATCCGGAGAAAACGCCATATCACTTTGGGCTGATGCCGATCCAATCCCAAGTGACACGATGGTGGCGCTCCCGAAAACCAGCGCCTTCGTAACCGTCTCCCGCATGCCGATTAACACCATTGTACACGCACTCGATATTGCACAGTCACCTCTTCTCGTGCCGGTACCTCAACGTCAAACGCAAAGCTCGTCGCATCGATCCGTCGTGACGGGTGACTCGAAGATGCAATCTCCCAGTCTCCACCAGCCGGTTCGATCACGTTTATCGTCACATCTTCGTCTTTACGGTTTCGCAATTCAACCTCCCAATCACTTTCCGAGGAGCACCTACCGGTTGCATCGTACTTTATTTGCCGCCTGGCTCCCAGTACGTCAAAGGCTTCTCCAATTTGCATTTGAATCAATTCATCCCGTGGGGTATGATCGATCCTGTCTTCGCCTACGAACTGTTGCGCACCACTGCCGTCCGCCTTGAATACTCGAACCACACCCCGTGGGAGTGGCATACCAAGCTGATTGTTGCTGTGGTTCTCGAATTCGAGTTTGACTTGGACCTTTGCCCTCGGTACGCGGGAACCAATCGCTGCCCGGAAAAACCCGACGTTCCCTTGAAAAACATACCGCTTTTGTACCCCGATCCCCTGCGCTTCCAACAGCATCACTTGTTTTTGTTCGTTGTCGAGCAAGTCGGTTTGACGCTGTAACGTGTACAGGTGGTATTCAAAGAGACCTTCGGAGTCAAAGTCGGGCCGGGCTCGCGCGGCGACGGCCTCCATTCTCATGATCTGACCGTTGGTACTGCTGCGTCCACTCACTCGCCGAACATCGCCAGCGACGAGTTGCAACCGGGCCTGTGCATAGGACGTACCCGAACGATTATCTAGTGTTACCCAGCCCGTCAAATCACCCTGTGTGTCATCGTCGTTGATGACCATCACATAGTCCGCATGCCAACTGAGATTGTTCGTTAAGTAGGAAACCTCCACGCGATGACGACGCTGCGTACTCTCGAGTAACCAGACAAGCGTGGGTTTGGCAATCAAATTGTCGGGGATTTCGGGGAACGCAAAACGCGCCGGTACATCATAGGTGATCTCATTGCCAACACGAAGAACCGTACCTTGATTTACGGAAAGCACCTCGGCTTCCATTTCTTCCTCGACCCCGGTAGCCGGATTGACACGGTACATCTTGACGGTACGCCCAACATACTTCTCGAGCAATTTCGTAGGGTTCAGCAAATCGTATTGATAGTTCTGCTCCAACACCCGCAAACCGCCGTCCAGTGATTTGACGTTGACCGTTTCCGATTGAATGCCTGCCGCAACATCGCCAAACTCCAGACGTACCGATCCGGCGGTCAGATCAAAACTGCGGATTTCTCGGACCAGAGCGAAATTTCCATTGTACACCGTGATGGAAACCAATTCTCGATCGGCGGCCGTTGATCGGAATACACTCTGGGACGTCGCTTGCTGGGTCATAAACATCACAGGAGCGAGCAATAGGGGCGCCACGCGGATCACGCGCAGAATCTTCGCCGTCATGGGAATCTCCAGTTCGATATGCGGATAACTCGCCCCGGTGTCAAACACCTGGCGTGCCAGCCTGATGACAATGTAGGGGTGTGAACGTCAGTCGCCAGTCATGGGGGAGGGCGACCCGCTGGGTCTCGGCACACCAGAAGCTAGCAGGGCATCACCGGGCTCGCCGGCTTCGCAACTTCGGTGTTGGCCATCGGGACATCGCCAACCTCATCGAGTTCGGCTGCCAGCGGATTGACATGCTCTTCGACCGGAGCATCGGCGGCCATTTTTGAGACACCGAACCCGAACGCAGAAAGTGCGGCCACCGCAATGGAAGCCCCGGCGACTCGGAGACGGCGTGGCACTCGGAAAAGAGACCTACGAGTCACAGGCACCCAAGGCCGCGGCTCCAAAGCCATTGCAAATGCGCCCATCGATGGGTAGCGATCCGCCGGATCTTTCGCCATGGCCCGTACGATGGCGTGATCCGCGTACCGAGGTACGCTGGGTCTTTGCCGTTTGGCCGAGGGCGGATCCGCGTGAAGATGTCTCGACAACACAGATGTGGAAGATTCGTCGCCGAACGGCGGTTGGCCCGTGAGCATTTCGAACAAAACGCACGCGAGTGAATACACATCGCTGCGGCCATCCAAACAACTCGACCCTGCCACTTGCTCGGGGCTCATGTAGCTGGGTGTTCCGGCAGCCACACCAAAACCACTGCTGTCGGCGCAGTCTTCTGAAACGGCGCGCGCAATTCCAAAGTCCGCGACAATGGCGTGCCCATCCGAGAGCAAAATGTTCGCCGGTTTGACGTCTAAATGCACAATGTTGTTGGCGTGCGCGTGCGCGAGTGCCGCGGCGATCTGTTTTGTCAACTGCAGCGCGTCTGTGACCATCATCGCGCCGTGTTCCCTCAAATGTTGGCTGAGCGCTTGGCCGGCGATGAACGGTGTAACAAAGAAGTGCAGGTTCCCGACCGATCCCGAGTCGAGCAAGGGGAGAACGTGAGGGTGTTGCAACCCCGCAGTGATACGGATCTCCCGGAGAAAACGCCGACCAAACTGCTGGACAGACGGCCCGGCGAGTAACTTCAGCGCGACGTCGCGGCCGTGACGGATATCGGTGGCACGATACACTGTGGACATCCCACCGACACCTATCTCAGCACCAATGACATACCGGCCGGTTAGGCCGCGACGTAGTTGTTCAATTTCGTCCTGACTGACGCCCATGCGCTTCCGCCACCTCTTCCGGTCAACTAATGAAACCCCCGCTGCGCCCGCGGGGTTCCAGGCACCACCAGACCATGGCGGGTCGGTCAGGCGTCGGCGTACCGGCGGGCCGCGCCGCGCGCCGCGCATCTATTCCATTATAAGCTCCAGACGTCAGATGTTCCTCCACCGAGGTGTCCGAGAACAAGGAATCTGCTGACCCCGGCCCTGGCCCCGGACGGGGCCGCGAATCAGATTCTCGGACATTCCCTAACTTCACGTGACCATGAAGAAGCTCTCGATTACAGACTACGTACTGTCAATCCTTTTGCTGTTCGTGCCCCTGGCATTGGTGCTGGAGTACGTCGTCCATGCCAGCGGCCTCGCGGTTTTTGTAACGTCGGCAATTGCAATTATTCCGTTGGCCGGTTGGATGGGCCGCGCCACCGAGCACCTCGCGGCACGTGTTGGAGCCGGGCTTGGTGGCCTCTTGAACGCCACGTTTGGCAA
>JAZDDD010000258.1:0-3180 GCA_036679545.1 Gemmatimonadota bacterium
ATAAGGCGGGGCATTGTGTCCAAAACTGAAGTATGCCCAACCACCAGGTTCATCAGCAAAACGACGGGTATCTTTCACGGCAAGCTCCAATCCCTGAAACTCTCCTTGAAAATATCCACGGCCGCTCACTTGCATCGTGGATCCATCTTCGCTAGCACCCTCGGACAACACCAAAACGAGTTCTTTTGCGAGCTGCGTACCGTCGGGGAACACTCCGGTCTCCTTGTATGCGTCGAACGCGGTTGGTTCAATGTAGACATTGTGAAACTCCGGAAACGGAGCCTCGCCGTCATTGAGTGCGTTTGGCGTCAGCGGAGTTCCGACAAACATCCAAGATCTCCAATCATCGGGACGTACTACTTCTCCCGTGTTGGTGAACTGGGCTTGCTGCACAGCCGACTGCTGACTTGGTGTCGCGTCTGTGTTGGAGCACGAACTGAGTACCGCCAATGTGGCAATCACAGGAGTCAACTTGCACACCAACAAAAAAAGGCGCCCTCGGTCTTTTGGTCTGGTCGACATGGATTATCCTCCCTTCACAATGACGGTGCCTCGCATCGTCGGATGATAGGTACAGTAGTACGGCAGAGTGTCACTGGCGGTTGCCGTCACCCGCCAAGAGTCGTCTTGCTCTAAATGCCCAGACTCACGTTGGCCCTTTTGAACATTTACTGTATGCGGAACAATGTCACGGTTGATCCATACAACGGTGTCGCCGAGGGCCACGGTCAAAGACATTGGCTCAAACTGGAGCCGGCGAATATCAATTATGTGAGTTGCCGGAGCTGGATTCGCCGCCGCCGCGGGGGCGAAGGCGAATCCCGCGAGCCCAAGGGCCGTGACGGTTATGGTCGATACCATGAAGGTCACCGTTGCGCCCTTCAGCATTTACATTCCTCCGAACTTGCGGTTGAGTTCCTCAGCGTGCCGTTGGTGCACCAAAAAAATCTGCAGAGCCCCCTGGAACGCCGCGCGTACCTCGCTATTCTCGACATTGGGGATGAAATCGTTCTGGACCACGCCATTTACAACCTGGTGATAACCTGCCTCGTTCTCCACATACCGTTGGTCGAAGGCCTCGCCGCGCAGCCGACTCAACTCGTCCTTGACCTGCTGCGCCTGTGCCAGCAGTTGACGACTCATGTCGTTGTCCTGTGCTGTAACGCCGAGTTTGTTGGCAAGAGCGAACACTTGCTCGTTCACCGCTGAATGATCACGAACCATTGTCTCCGCAAACTGGCGGATCTCGGGGTTCTCTGAGAAAGCCAGGGCGAGATGGGCGTACGCAATGTCGATGTTGCTCGCGGTCACAGCAACGTGAGCCATTTGCAAGTCGTTGAGTGGGTTCTCCGTGGCGCGTGCGTTGCTCATTAGTGTAGTGCCGGAAATAGCCGCAACCGCAGCGCCTAAGAGCATGAGTGATTTCATTTTTGATCTCCTTGTTGGTTCTTCTTAAGAGTGTCATTCACGTGTTGTAACCGTTGATGCACTTGAACTACGAGCGGGACCAACTAGTTCCCAACTCGCGCAAGAGCCCGCCGACACACGCGTGTCGTCGGGCTCTTTCGCGGCAAGAACGGGTCGATCTTCAACTCACGCCACTCTGGCGTTCCCGGACTTTGTTGTGGCACGCAACGCGGGTGATGAAACCAAGCCCGCTGCCGCGGCCGCTTCTCCGGCCATGGTCAGCGCTCCGCCAAAGAGGATGAGGTCCTTAATCAACAAGAAACCTGGTCCGGCAGGTACGGGCAGCGGGTACCCTGAAACGACTTCTAGCGTGCCAGGTGTCGTTACAAAGAAACTGAGCGTGACGAGAAAGATGCCCGCAGCCGCCAAGCTTCCATAAAAAGACACTTTCGGATACCAAGGACGTGACGCCACGGCAAAGGCAATCATTATCTCCGTAGTCCCAATGAGGCTGGAAACCGTCTGCTCGCTGAACAGTGCGTAGAGCCAGCCCATGAAAGGGCTGTTTTCCACTAATGGGCGGATTGCGGCGGCTTCAACAGCAGAATACTTGAACGTGCCAATCCATAGGAGCAACATCACGATGCTCCACCGGCCAACTTGTGGTCCTACTCGACTGAGGAGTTGTGCGTATTTCATTGTTGCCTCCACTGGAAACATGATTCGTCTTTGCCCGTCGTCGATCGGGCCGTTGGGCGCGGTCGCTCGATCGAAAACTTCAGAAAGCGTGTCTTAGTTCCCGCGACTGATGGGTCATGTACGCCGTCGATAGCTCGCGATTCCTCGGCGGCCGAGCGACACACGAGACTTGATTGCTGTGGTGCAAACCGCCAGACTATAATCGGCTACGTCGGTCGTCGAAGACGGCCCAATGCTCCCTGCAGAGTTCGAAGGAGGTTGACGATGTCCCATAAAGCCATTCAGGTGCCCCTTGGTTTTGCCGACCTCGTGGCCCAGGCGGGAAGTCATATCGCTCATTTCTATCAGTCCACCGAGGAATGGAGGAATCTACTGGTCTCATATCACAAGGCCGGATTGGAGGCCGGAGAAAAGTGTGTATACCTGATGAGACCTGGACGAAGGAGGGAATGGCAAGAGGCCCTCGAAGCGACGGGTACGGATGTCGAAAGCGCGCTCGCTTCCGGCCAGCTCGTTGTCGTCGAGGACAAGGATGATGCCACGGAACGACAAGATGCACTTGCCGGAGCCATGGCAGAGATCGGCGACCGATATCCGGTGCTCCGATCAGGCGGAGATGTAAATTGGACCGATACCCACTGGGAGTGGGAGTCTCACATCACCACAGTCGACGACCCGCGGACGGTATTTCTCTGTCAGTACGAGATCAAGAACTTCGGTGGCGACGTGATTGTTGATGCATTGAGAACCCATCCGGTCTGCATCGTCAGCGACGCGATTGTACGGAATCCGTTTTATGAAGATCCCGAGGTCTTCGCCAGAAGGCTGCGTCAAGGTGCACTAACGTAACCTGACTCGGTACTAGCCCTCCGATCGTAGCAGGGATATCGGTTTCATCTGCTCTCAGCTTTGGAAATGCGAAAGCAGGTCTGTGAACGGCGCAATCCCACCATGTCCGCCGGCGATCCACTCGATTTCCCAATCGAATGTGGCGAGGCCGTCAGCCAACGCACGAGCCCACGCCGCGAAAGGCACCGGCAATGGTTGATGCACAGGAAAACCACCCGGCATCAC
>JAZDDD010000259.1:0-3502 GCA_036679545.1 Gemmatimonadota bacterium
TGCCCAATCTCGCAAATGCCGTTCTGGCACACCGTCTACCGTCCGCGTACTCACGTTGTCGCTTTTCTGCGGCCCGGCGGATCTGCGAATATTCTTCCGGCAGAAGGCCGGGAGCGCCATTCTGTGGCGTATCAGCAGATACTGTTATCACGTCAGAAGGAAAGAGTCGATCTATCATACACACGACTCCATGGCCCACGCGGCCATGATATCCGACAATGCCACTTGGTGCCGCTGTTGCGTGAAAATGTGGTCCGCTTGCTCGAAAAACTCGATGCGCACGCGGTGGTCGTCGACCAGGGACGGGAAGAAATCGAAAAACTGGTCGGCGTACTTGTAGACCCCAAGCTCTGGCGTGTACACACACAGAATCTGAACTCCACGATTCACAAGAGCCAACAACTCGCCTTCAGCATCAGCTTTCGGCGGTTTCAACATCAAACCCAACGTGCCTGCATCTGTCTTGTCCCTTTTCCTCAACAGCAACTTTTTGAAAAGGCGAGCCAACACACGTGCAAGACCGGACACGCTGGTTAATCTTCTTCGCGTTTCGCCCCACGTGAGCCGCCGAGAAGCTGGCGTGTGATAGGCATATCCGTCCAACAGCCCCAATCCGACTATACGTGGGTCAGCCGCAGCGACACGCACCGCATTGTCCGCTCCAGAACAAAGACCAACCACCATGAACTCCTCAATGCCATACTCACTGTCGAGCCAATTCATGGCCGCCTGTGTCTCACGAAGGGTACGAGCTACGAGCGATCCTTGTTCGGGGTTGCGGTTGCTGTCCCCGATACCCGAATAGTCAAACCGCAACACGGTAAAGCCATGACGACATAAACGAATGGCCAGTGACGTATGCAGCCGATTGGGACCTGCTCGGTGTATGACACCAGCATTCAAGATGAGAACCCCGGTTTTTCGCCGCGTCCGCCCCGATTCAGTTGGCGTCGTGACCACGCCAACCAACGCATTCGCCGGACCAAATCGCACGGCAACGTGGCTCATCCGCCGTTCACCTGCGACAACATGTTCTGCACGGCGTTGAGCGCTTCAGGTGCCTGCAACAGTTCGCCCACAAACGACACGTCCTTCCAGTGCATGGTAGACGGCACATGGGCGAACGGACTCTCGCCACCAAGCTCCGACAATCGAGATTTGAGTCGATCGTAGTCTGTGAGTTTTTCACTTACGATGATGCCGACATTGGCGACGGGCCAATCACCCAATTCGCTGAGCCGGCTTTTTGACACGGGCAATCCGATTCGCGGTCCCAAGGCAAATCCGACCAATTCCGTAGGCATGGAATGTGGTGTTAGGTTTGCCGACGTGCCCGTCCTTGTCTCGTGCAGCTCCGCCATCTCCTCGAGATACACTTCGCCATTCACGACCGGATCCCACAGCAACAACTTGTCCACCTCTGATCGACCCCGGGCCGAATGAACGGCAATGACCGCTCCAAGCCGAAGACCCACGATGGTAGCTTTCGGGACCGCTGACATATCGACGAGTTCTTGCAGGGCTGCCCGGGTGTCACCCACCCACCCATCAAAACTTCCTGCGTCGGTATTCCCACCTGAATCACCGGTACCGAAATAGTCAAATCGCAAGACGTGTTCGCCGTCACCGGCCAGGCGCTCCGCGAGTTGTCGCATCAATCGATGACTACGGATGCCTTCGTGGCCAAACGGATTACATATGAGGACCGCGTGGTTCCTTTGTATGCGCCCCGTAGGAGCGTAGTACATGCCAAACAGCGGCCGATCGGACGACCCGAAGAAAAACGGATGCATCGTCACACGCGCCCAGCTGACTTTTTCATGCCAGTGACGAGACGCGACCACAACCCAACGGTTGGCGTAGCTTCGTTGCATACACCACCTGTCACCCGGTCACACTCGGCAGCAATCTGTGCGAGTGTTTGCAACACCATCACCCGCGGGCTCAACTTGGGACCGAGCTCGGCCGTGATGCGACCGATGACGCCCATTGATAACAAGGAGTGACCACCCAGTTCAAAGAAATTGGCGTGACGGTCAACGCGTTGAACCCCCAAGATCTCTTGCCAAATGATTGCCAACCGGCGCTCAGTTTCGGTCTCCGGCTCTGCGTACTCCGCCGGTGCCGCGGTGGTGGCAAACGGCGATGGCAGTGCTTTTCGATCCACCTTTCCGTTGTCCGTAAGCGGGAATTCTTCAAGTACAACGAAATGTTGTGGAATCATAAAACTCGGCAAGGTCGCTCGAACATGCTTACGCATTTCGGCAGCCGTGGCCGTTTGGCTGGCGGCGTACACGACGTACGCAACCAGACGAGCATCTCCAGGTCGGATATTGCGGACCAAAGCCACGCAGTGACGCACGGCCGGATGGGTCACTAACGCGAATTCAACCTCACCGAGTTCAATGCGGTGCCCACGGATTTTGACCTGATGATCGACCCGACCTAGACAATCAATCGAACCGTTTGGGTTACGACGCGCCCAGTCTCCCGTTCGATACATGCGGGACCCTTCGTCATTCAAAAACGGATTGACGACAAAACGTTCCGCAGTCAATTCGGGACGTCCCCTATATCCGCGAGCAACGCCGGCCCCACCGATGTACAACTCGCCGGTTACGCCAAGTGGCACCGGTCTGAGTTGGCGATCGAGCACGTACGCGTTTGTGTTGGCGATGGGCCGGCCGATCGCAACATCATTCGGGTTCGTGATCATTTGACACGTGGACCAAATCGTCGTTTCAGTCGGCCCGTACATGTTCCACAACGCCCCAACGCGCTGCAGCAGATCGCCTGCGAGGTCCATCGGTAGCGGTTCACCACCACAGAGGGCTTTGATACGCGATTGGGGTTGCCAATCAGCGGCAAGCAGCATGCGCCAGGTCGCAGGCGTGGCCTGCATCACCGTCACACCGGCCTGCAAAATGGCACTTGCCAATGCGGCGCCGTCTTCAATGACATTACGTGCGCCAATGACGACTTGAGCGCCGGCAATCAACGGCAGAAACAGTTCAAGCACTGAGATATCGAACGACAAGGTGGTCACTGCGAATAACACATCGTGTTCATCAAGTCCCGGTTCGCGACGCATGCTTTCCAAGAAATTCACAACGGAATCGTGTTGGATCTCTACGCCCTTGGGCGTCCCTGTGGAACCCGATGTGTAGATAACATACGCAAGGCAACCAGGCTCTTGCGGCGAGCCAAGTGGTCCTGACACCTGTTCCGCTATTGTTGGCCAATCCGAGTCCAGACAAACGATGTCGGGCGTTGACTTGCTGAAGCGCTCTCGCAACACCTCTTCCGTCAAAACAATCGTGAGCCCCGAATCCTTCACCATGAATTCGAGACGGGCATCGGGATACGCAGGGTCCAGTGGTACGTACGCGGCGCCAGCCTTCAGTACACCAAGCACCGCGACCATCATGTCAACGGATCGGTACGTAGAAACGCCAACCAGTTGTTCACCCCCAACGCCGAGGGCCTGAAGGTGTCGGGCAAC
>JAZDDD010000026.1:0-3675 GCA_036679545.1 Gemmatimonadota bacterium
AGCGCATAACTGCGCGCAACGGTGCCGGTGTTGGAGTTTGTGCCATCGATGAATAACTGGATTGGGTTGATGGCCCCCGCTTCGAAATCACGTGTGAAACCTGGTGGAATGTGCAACCCCATCACCGCTTGACCATGGTCCAGCGCAGATTCCAAGTCGGACGGCTGGTCCGAGTACTGAACGATGTCGAAGTAATCCGAAGCACCGAGGACGTTCGCAAGCTCAATAGATAGAGCGGTGCGGTCATGATCGACGATGAAAGTCTTGATGTGTTTTACATCGGTGTTTACGGCGTATCCGAACAAAAGTAGCTGTACGATCGGCGAGACAAACACGACCGCTTTCATTCGGGGGTCGCGAAACATCTGTCGGAACTCTTTCCGCAACATTTCCGTCACACGGCGACGCGAGATATTCATCGTGCGATCTGCTTGCGAAACGCATGGGTAGCCAACCCCAGTCCTGCCACAGCAAAAAGCATCATCGCAATCCCCTGTACCCACAATACGCCAATCCCCACGTCCTTGAGGAAAATGCCGCGTGTGACCGAGATGTAGTACCGCGCGGGAATGATGTATGTCACCGCGCGAAGAACGAACGGCGAGCATGGCCGTCTGCATTGCCATAACTTGAGATTTGAGTGTGGCGGAGATAAACATACCCAAGCCGAGTGCTCCAATGAGAAACAACAGAGTCATCGCCGCTAGCAACCACACGCTTCCACGAAGTGGCACGTCGAATACCAGTACGCCAACGATGACCGCAAGCAAGACGTCTATCATTCCAATGACGACGTATGGTGTCAATTTTCCAAGTACGACCTCCAGACGACTCACGGGTGTCGCAGCGAGTTGCTCCATGGTGCCACGTTCCCATTCCCGTGCAATGGTGAGAGCGGTGAGCATGGCCGCGATTATCGACATGATGACGGCAATCAAACCTGGAACGATCATGTTGACGCTTTCCAGCGTCTCGTTGTACCATACACGAGCGGCTACTGGCGCGGTCAACTTCCGCTGTGCGGTAGTCATGTCGAGTTGCACGTTGCGGATCATTGCACCGGCGTAACCACGTGCTATGGTAGCGGTGTTGGCGTCCCCACCGTCCAGCAACAGTTGAACGGTGCGAGCCCTCGCCCCGCCTATTTTCGAGAACGACGGTCCAATGACCAACACGGCTATGACATTGCCTCGATCGAGCGCGTCATCAACCTCCCTCGGCGAATCGAAATAGCGTACAATCTGGAAATGGCCACTGCTCTCAAAAGCCGTGATGAGTGTCCGGCTCGCGGCACTGCGATCCTGATCGAGAATTCCTAGCGCGACGTCGTCGACGTCGAAGGTAATTGCGTACCCAAAAAACAGAATGAGACCCATTGGCAGCACGAAGGCCAATGTCAAACTACGGGTGTCTCGCCGGATTTGTATCGTCTCCTTGACGGCGACCGCCCGCAGTCTCGAGAAGTTCATCCCGCGACCGCTCCGCCCTGCTGGCGTACCAGTGCAACGAACACATCTTCAAGCGATGGATCGACGTGACGTATCTTGCGGCACGACAGACCTACCTTCTCGAGCAAGACGGGAATTGTGGCTTCAGCCCACGCCGCGTCCTGCACGACTGCGTGGACCTCTCGGCCGAACATTGAGACTTCCTGGATGCCGGTTGTGGCTCGTACCGCTTCTACGGCCCGTGCCGGATCGGTGGCTGTGAACCCGACGATGGGGAGGTTCATCTGGTGTCTCAGGTTGGCGGGCGTATCCAGGGCGATAAGTTTGCCACGATTCATAAGCGCAAGTCGGTGACAGTATTCGGCCTCTTCCATGTAATGTGTGCTGACGAAAACGGTCGTGCCGCGCGCCGCCATCGAGTCGATCTGATCCCAAAAAGTTCGTCGTGCCAAGGGATCGACACCTGATGTTGGTTCATCCAGGAAAAGAATCTCCGGTTCATGCAAAACCGCGCATCCCAGTGCCAGACGTTGTTTCAAACCAAGCGGAAGCTGACCAGCTAACATCGTTGTCCGGTCGGTGAGACCGGCCATTTGTAAAACCCACAAACGTCGTGCGGCAAGCTCTGTTCGGGAGACCTCGTACAACCCCGCATAGAGTGAGATGTTTTCATCGACCGTCAGGTCGGTGTAGAGCGAAAACTGCTGGGACATGTATCCGATGCGTTGTTTGACCTCGTCCGATCCGCTGGTGACGCTGACTCCCGCGACCCATCCTTCACCTGCGGTGGGAGCGATCAACCCGGTCAACATTTTGATCGTCGTTGTTTTCCCGGCACCATTTGGCCCCAGAAATCCGAAGATCTCTCCGCGCGAAACCGCGAATGAGACGTTGTCGACCGCGGTGAAGTCGCCAAACCGTTTCGTGAGCGAATGGACGCGAACCGCGTCGTCACTCATGTCACGGTGCCGACTTCGTCACGAGGTGGATGAAGACATCCTCCAACGTCGGTGCCCACGGCTTCGCCTGCCGAACGTCGATGTCTCGATCGTGGAGATGGCGTTGAATCGCGGGCCAGTCACGGTCATCGGTCTCCAACGTCACATGAATCTTGTCACCAAACAGTGCCGCATGCTCCACACCGGGTGTCTTGCGGAGTATGTCGCGTGCGGATCGGGGTTGGCTCGTTTGCACCATCATCATGCGCTTGTCGAGCGTCGATTGGATTTGTTGCGGTGTGTCCAACGCAATTACGGACCCTGCGTCCAAAAGCGCGACTCGGTCGCATCGCTCGGCCTCGTCCAGATATGCCGTTGACGCAAATACAGTGACACCCTCTGCCACCAGCTGGTGAATGATGAGCCAAAGGTCCCGGCGTGAAATGGGATCGACACCGAATGTGGGTTCATCGAGCAAGAGGATATCGGGATGATGGATCAGGGCGCAGCAAAGGGAAAGTTTCTGTTTCATACCGCCGGACAGGTTGCCGGCCAATCTGTTGACAAACGGTCCGAGGTTGGAGAACGCATACAGACGCTCGAGACGTTTGGGCCGCTGCGCACGGGGCACCTGATACAAATCAGCGTAAAACGAAATGTTTTCCTGGACCGTAAGATCAGTATACAGCCCAAATCGCTGTGACATGTATGCGATGTGATGTTTGACACCCTCCGGTTCACGGGTCACGCTTATGCCGTTCACCACCGCGTCGCCGCTGGATGCCGGCAATACACCCGCAATCATTCGCAGTGTCGTGGTTTTGCCTGCGCCATCGGGACCAACCAACCCAAAGAGTTCTCCGGGTTTGACATCAAATGTCAGTTCCTCGACTGCGGTTACATCTCCGAATTGTCGAGAAAGTTTGCGGAGACTGATGCCACCCGTCACGGTGTTCACGATGGGGTGCTTTCGAGGACGACATCGGCGGCGATACCAGGTTTCAAATCGAGTGTTTCGTCTCGAGTGATGCGAACACGGACTTCGTACACGAGTTTTACGCGTGCTTCTGTCGTCTGCACGTTACTCGGTGTGAATTCTGCCTCGTTGGCGATGAAGACTATTTCACCACCATAGGTTCGGTCTGGATATGTATCGGCAGTGATTTCCACCTCACGACCCACGGCAAGCCGACCAATAGCATCTTCGCGCACGTACACGCGGACCCAACGGTCATCGGAGTTCGTTATGGATACAACCGGGGCACCCGGACCGACGATCTCGCCAGGCT
>JAZDDD010000260.1:0-2708 GCA_036679545.1 Gemmatimonadota bacterium
ATGATCCGGATACCGCTCCGCTCAGTATGCCTAACAATGAGCCTGCAGATTCGGGGTCGAAGACAATGGGTGCAGATTGTGTTTTGATTTTCTTCGCGCCAAGCCGACGAATCGCACGCCGTGCCGCTTCAGTCCCAACGGCCTCGGGAGCCTCAAGGTTTGCGAACATGCGATGCACGGTGTACCAGGAATCCCGTTGCATTTTTCCATTCTCGCTTGCAATGGGCGAAACCGAAAGAGAGTAACTGGAGCTTTGGTATTCACCGAAAAATCCTCGGCTGTTGGCATAGAGGCTGCGTCCTTTCCCGGAACTAAACTCCGCCCCCTCCGAGTTGGTAATGCGTTCGTCAAACGGAAAGATGACCGCTTCACATCTCTGCACCTGGTCAATGTGATCGTCCATAGTGCATTCTGATGCATCGTGGAGCCCGAGATCGGGAAGATCGTGAGCCAACACGTCTTCATCCGGAAGCCCAGAATCCGGGTCTTCGACGACAGCCGTGGCTAAGGCACAGGTGTCTTGAATAAATCGGTCCAACCCCTCAGGCGTCAAATCAGACGTCGAACTTACTGCCGAGCGCTGGCCGACAAACACGCGTAATCCGAGACGCTTCTCTCGCGCTTTGGAAAGAGTTTCAATCGCAGATTGGCGGACACTGACGGTCGCGGTGTCGCCTTCAGCAAACACCACGTCGCCGTCCGTTGCCCCATAGGTTTTCGCTTTCTTTAAAATTTCTTCGGCGAGGTTCTGGTCGATGGTGTTCATGCCTGGTCCGTTCCTCCAACGGTCATGCCGTCAATTTTGATCGTTGGTAATCCCACTCCGACGGGTACTGACTGTCCGTCCTTGCCACAGGTTCCAATTCCATCGTCGAGGCGCAGATCGTTGCCGACCATCGATACCTTGGTCAGGACCTCGGGTCCATTGCCGATGAGGGTGGCGTCTTTCACCGGTGTGGTGACCTTGCCGTCTTCAATCAGATAGGCCTCGCTGGCGGAAAATACAAACATGCCATTGGTGATATCAACCTGCCCTCCCCCAAACGAGACGGCGTACAATCCACGTTTTACAGAACGGATGATGTCCTTTGGATTGGATTCGCCAGCCAACATAAACGTGTTGGTCATTCTGGGCATGGGCATGCTCATGAAGCTTTCTCGACGGCCATTGCCGGTAAGAGGAATTCCCATGAGCCGGGCATTCAGGCGGTCTGTAATGTAGCCACGGAGAATGCCGTCTTCAATGAGCGTTGTCCGGCTGGTCGCAGTTCCTTCATCATCCATGTTCAGTGACCCGCGGCGCCATGGAATGGTGCCGTCGTCGACGACGGTGCAGAGCGGCGATGCGACTTTTTGGCCGATGCGGTCGGTGAACGCCGAGGTTTTCTTACGATTGAAGTCCGCTTCCAAGCCATGGCCGATGGCTTCGTGTAGCAAAATTCCCGGCCATCCGGGTGCCAGCACGACATCCATGGTGCCAGCTGGCGCAGGACGGGCATTGAGAGCGACGATGGATTGGCGGGCCGCCTCTTTCGCATAATGTTCAAAGCGGTTCTCATCAAAGAAGAACGAGAATTCACCGCGGCCGCCGCCCCCGAACGATCCCATCTGTCGAACACCGTCGTCTTCCGCGATGCAGGTTACCTGAAGACGAGACAGTGGTTGAACATCGCCGACGACCCATCCTTCTGATGATGCCACCATGACCATCTTATTCTCCGTCGCAAACGACGCCATGACATTCTTGATCCGTGGGTCATAGTCGCGGGCAATGGTGTTAATCTTCTGAAGGAGATCAACCTTCTCTTTGGTTGCGATTTCAGTTGCGGGAGTATTGACTGGATAGAGTGAGCGAGGCGCAGGCGTTTGGCCGGATGTCGCCACGGCCGCTCCGTCCCCAGGCGACCGAGCGATATATTTTGCCGTTTTTGCGGCGATTTTCATTTGCTCAAGGGTCACCTCATCGGTGTATGCATACCCGGTCTTCTCACCCGCCGTTGCACGGACGCCGACCCCTTGCGACACATGCTTTGACGCCTTTTTCACGATACCCTCTTCCAAGGACACCGAGTCGGCAATACTGTGTTCGAAATATAAGTCTGCGTCGTCGACTTCAGGAATTTTGACCAGGCCGATCGCCTGATCGATTTCCCGTTCCGTGACGCCAAACTGCTGAAGTAGGGCGTTGTGATCCGTCATAGGTGCTTTTCCCCTTTAAATGTTGGAATAGGCTGGAATTGATGCTGCAACGCAGATTATAGTCGAATGGAAAAGTGGGTGGCAACTGAGCCAGTTTCGCGTTCTGAAGCTCCCGTATCGTCACGATCACACGACATACATCGCAACCTTGACCAATGTCCACGGCAGCCCTATTCTGTAGCCTCTTTGTCGGGGCGTAGCGCAGTTCGGTAGCGCACCGCGTTCGGGACGCGGGGGTCGGAGGTTCAAATCCTCTCGCCCCGACCATCGACCGGGCCATTTCTCCTAATAATTCCCTCTCCCCTGGTGGGAGAGGGGAGGGTGAGGGGGATCCCAAGCTCTTTATTTGATGCCCCGCTGGTTGTCGCGAGGCTTTGTTCTTGAGTAGGTAGTGTGTCGTGTCAGATGTTGTTCAAACTGTGGTCGCAAATATTGTCGTGAGTGGTCGCGTGCAAGGCGTTGGGTTTCGCTTCTTTGCCGTCGAAGCAGCGGAAGAGCTTGGGATGACA
>JAZDDD010000261.1:0-3611 GCA_036679545.1 Gemmatimonadota bacterium
TCAGTGTTCCGATCTTATTCGCCGTGTCACCGTTCATGGCAATACGATCCGCACCCGCGATCACGAAATTTATCCGACCGGTACTGAGCACGGTCGCGGCGGCACTGTCGACCAAGACCGTCGCGGGAATCTTGTGTCGGGCCAGCTCCCATGACGTGAGACGAGCACCCTGACACAAGGGGCGTGTTTCACACGCATAAACGTGTTGCACTTCGCCCCGCTCAAACGCGGTGCGGATAACACCGAACGCGGTGCCAATACCACCCGTGGCCAACATCCCGGTGTTACAAATTGTCAGAACATTGGCGGCGCGAGGCATGATGTCCGCACCGTGGCCGCCCATTGCCGTGCACCGTTCGGCGTCGTCGTCCCATAAACGCTGCGCGCTACGCCGTAAAGACGCGACGAGTGCGTCGGCGGCCGCCGAGGACGGCACATCATCAATGGCGGCAACCGCTTCCTGATGTACACGGTCCACCGCCCAGGCCAGATTGACGGCCGTAGGCCGCGCCTGGCGTAGGGTAGCGGATGTAACATCCAACCAGGTCCGGGCGGCAGCACCAACCAGGTCGTTATCGCGTTGGGCGCGAGCGGCACACGCGGACAATCCCATGGCCGCAGACACGCCAATTAACGGCGCACCACGCACGCGGAGGAGTCGTATGGCTTCGACAACATCGTCGATCGTATCGAGGGAGAGGCGGATACACTCATCAGGCAGACGTGTTTGGTCCAACACGATCAGCGCGCCCCTGTCACCCCAAGCAACAGCTTCTGTATGCACCGCGACAAACTACCAACGTTCAATTGGGACCGTTAGGTTTACACACCATGGCACCCGCGACCCCCTTCAACGTCACCAGTTCCGGCATAACGCTAGCGGTCGCGACTGACGGCCGCCGTATCACGCGGATCCGCCTGAACACGCCGGGTGATCGAGCGCCCGAGGGTCCATTCGAACTCTTGGCGGCTCGCGAATTGACGGAGTACCTCGCGGGCCAACGCATTGAGTTCACGGTTGCGGTGGCCGCCACCGGTACACCATTCCAAGAATCGGTTTGGACCGAACTTCAACACATCCCATACGGTGATATCTGCTCGTACGGAACCGTTGCGCGGCGAATCGGCCGGCCGGGCGCGTCCCGGGCAGTGGGGTCGGCCAATAACGCAAACCCCATCCCGATCATCATTCCGTGCCATCGAGTGGTCGCGGCCGACGGATCGTTGGGTGGATTCGCCAGTGGCGTGGAACTCAAGCGATCGTTGCTTGCAATCGAGGCCAGGCGGCTCATTGATTTACCCTCAGACCGGGGCTATCTTTTGTCTGTGCAATAGTTTATCGCGTTTTCCGCTGCGGCGCTCAAAGAGCGTTTCGCGGCGTTTTTTCTGTGGCGTCACCAAAACCTCGCGCCCCTGATCCGAACCGAGACCCGGTACGCCCCCCGGAGCCAACCCGTTTGAAGGTCGATACGTTGACCATCCGCAATTTCCGCAACATCGCAGCACTCGACGTGGAGGTCCCGGCGAGTGGCGTGGTGATCATTGGCGCCAACGGTGAAGGGAAAACGAATCTACTGGAGTCGATCTATTACTTGGTGCTTTTCCGCTCTTTGCGTGGTGCAACCGATCGCGAGCTGGTGCGTTTCGGCACGGACGGGTTTTTCGTCGCTGCATCGGCCGATTCGCGAATTACCGCTGGGTTCGACACCAATGGCGGGAAAAAAAAGGTCACCGTCGATGGGGTTGTCGCCAACCGGCTAGGCGACGTGGTCGGTCAGTTGGCGGCGGTGCCGTTTTCGCCTGCCGACCGAGAAATCGTATCGGGTGGCCCCGCCGGGCGACGACGATATTTGGACGTACTGCTTGCACTGAGCGACCGCAGTTACTTTAGGTATCTGAGCGGCATGCGGTCCGCGCTCAAGCAGCGAAACGCAGCCCTTCGCCAAGGCAAGACGACCGACGCCAAAGCATTCGACCGCGCGCTGGCTGAACCGGCAAGCCAAGTGGCACAACGGCGCATCGCGTGGATCGAAGAATGGGGTGATCGGTTCACAGAAGTCTGTCATCTGCTCGGCGAGGAGAAATCACCCGGTATCAGGTACCGAGCGAGAGTGTGGGAACCGGCGCACGGTAGTGATGGCCTGCTTCAGCTTTTGGCCGAGCAACTCGATCGTGATGTTCGACAAGGCGCTACTACGATCGGCCCGCATCGTGATGATCTCGTGTTTGAACTTGCCGGACGATCGCTGCGAACGTTCGGGTCAGCGGGACAACAGCGGACCGCGGCAGTTGCGCTACGGATTCTCGAAGGCGAAACCTTGCAGAAAGAAACCGGTAAGACGCCCATCGGACTATATGACGATATTTTCGTGGAACTGGACCGAAACCGACAAGAGCGGTTGCTCGGGTTGATCCAAGACTCATTACCCGGACAGGCCATCATGGTCGCACCGCGGGAATCGGAGATTCCCCAGGGTCTATTTGACCGGCCGCGGTGGACGATGTCGGGAGGTGTCGTTGCGGCAGCCTAAGATGGGCCCCATCGGGGACGCCCTCGAGGAGTATTTTGCTCGGAGTGGCATCAAGAAGCGGATTGACCAGTCACAAATCATACACGACTGGACTGAGCTGGTCGGTGCGAAGGTCTCCTCGGTTTGCAGTCCCCATGCTGTTGACCCCTCTGGGACCCTTTGGGTCCGCGTAAAATCTGCAGCATGGATGCAAGAGTTGCAGATGATGTCGCCGGCTATTATCCACGAACTTGCCCGTCGCGGACGGCGCATCAAACGTATTCGATGGGTCGCAGGCTCCGGGGATAGCGTCGAGGAACCGCGCCGACGTTATTATCGGCCGAACGTCTAATAACATCGCGCCGCTCACGACGCGGCGATTTGCATTGAGGCAACATGGCAGAGAAGAAACCAGATTATAGCGCCGAGGCAATTCAAGTTCTCAAGGGCTTGGAAGCCGTACGGAAACGTCCGGGGATGTATATCGGATCGACATCGACACGCGGACTTCACCACCTCGTATACGAAGTCATCGACAACTCCATCGATGAAGCACTCGCAGGCTTCTGTTCGAAGATCGAGCTCACGATAAACGCCGATAACTCCGTCACCGTGGTCGATGATGGTCGAGGGATTCCGGTCGATATCCACAAGACCGAAGGATTGCCGGGTGTGGAGGTCGCAATGACGATCCTCCATGCTGGTGGCAAGTTTGACAAAAACACCTACAAGGTGTCAGGAGGACTTCACGGTGTCGGCGTTTCCGTTGTCAACGCTTTGTCGGAGCTCGCGAGGCAAAACCGTTGGCGCACTGAAGGTCATTGGCACAACCAAGAACACCGGAACAAAAATCACCTTCAAGCCAGATCCTGAAATATTCACCGAGCTGCACTACGACTACAGCACACTTGCCAATCGGCTCCGGGAACTTGCGTTTCTCAACGCGGGGATTGCATTGTCTATCAACGACCTCCGTGAGGACGGCCGTTCAGACGAATTTCTTTACAAGGACGGTCTCCCAGAATTTGTGACATACCTCAGGGGAAGCAAGAAACCGTTGCACAAGAAGCCGGTGAGTTTCTTCACCCAAAAGGACGACGT
>JAZDDD010000262.1:0-2811 GCA_036679545.1 Gemmatimonadota bacterium
CGAGCTTCAGAACGATCAGCCCATCCAGGCTGGCACGCTCGAACTGTTAACCACCGACGGACACATCGTGGTGCGTTCGAGGACGGGCGACGATGGATCTTTTGAGCTTGTAGCACCCACAACGGGCACCTACCTGTTGAAGGCCTCACGCATCGGATACCAGTCCTGGATAGATGGTCCCGTAGACTTCGATATCGACGATGAATACGAATCCGTTTTTCGCCTCCAAGTGCTACCAGTTCGTTTGGACGACATCGAAGTGTCGGCAACTTCCGATGTCCGTTACCTGCGCAGCATTGGTTTCTACGAGCGACAGGAGTCTGATTTCGGCCACTTTATTACCCGCGAAAAGATCGCCGCCCGGCGCGCCACCAGGCTTTCTGAACTGTTTCAGGCCGTTCCTGGGGTTCGCTTGATGCCACTGGCTCAAGGCCTGGGGCAGGTGACACCCGTCCTACGGGGGAGCAATCCGTCGGGCAGTGGTTGCCGACCCCGCGTCTATGTGGACGGAATCATCTTCGCGCGCGGTGATGCCGAGGGAAGACGGGTTGCTGTTGTAGCCACGGATGCTGAGCGCATCAACGTGACCAATTTCACTACCGATGCGGGCGCTGATGATCCCGGCTTTGACGAGATCGCCTTGCCCCATGACATCGAAGCAATCGAGGTGTATCGGTCATCCAGCCAAGTGCCAGCACAATTTGGCGGAGCGAGCGTCGCTACCAGCTGCGGTGTTATTGCCATTTGGACACGGCGCGGTCGTTGACCTTCTCAAGACCTCTCATCTTAAGCGCCATGGTTGCCGCGAGTTCCCTCCAACCATTAACGGCGCAAGTGGCCTACCAAGCCGCCGACGCACCAACCACAATCATCCCACGGCGAGAAGGTCTTCTGAGCATCGATCTGGCAGAGGCAAGTCTCGGTTTGACCTTCGTCCGGGAGTCGGATTGCGGTGAGGCCTGTCAGCCGGGCGGATTCGGATTCGCCATACACCTGAGTGCGGCCGCACGCAAAGGGCAAGGAAGCCTCTTTTCTCAGGTTGAGTTTGTGCCTGGCTGGAAGGCGGGTGCGCGTATCACCTATGGATTCGGGGGAGCCGACGGCTCTTACGACGTGTTGTTTGTGGGATCCACGTTTTCAACTACACAACGCCGGACCTTCGAGATCAACGCCGATACCACAGAAGGGAGACTCGACGAATTGAACCAGCATGATCTCGAATTCATGGTTGGTTACAATCACGGCTTTGGCGGGGGATCCGCACTGGGTATCGGGATACTTAGGCGTAAGGAATTCTCGACACCGGGTCTATCGGGCACACAGGAAATTTGCATTCCGGGTAGCCGCCTTGGCAGCGCGGTCATCTTTCCGATCTGCTCAAATCGTTACCCCGCACCACTCGGCGATCGCTTCGTGACACAAGTACGGGCCGACGCGATAGCGCCCGTTATGCGCCTGGGCGATGCGGTGCTAAAACCGAAACTCGCTCTGATCGCCGCCGCATCCGTGGACATTATCGCACAGGGTAATCCGGTAAACTTCGGATTCGGTCCCGCAATAATCCCGTCAATTTATGGGGGACACGTAATCACGAGTCTCATGCTCGAGTTATACGACGCCTTCAACGCAAACGGCGTTGCGCCGAGTATTGGCGATCGTTTCGTGCTACGATTGAACGTGAGTGTACCCCTGGACGTATTCCTCGCAAAATAATTCTCGACAACACGTCCTCGCGTCCTCTTCTCATTTGGCAAAAAATAGTTCAAGATCGTTTGAGCTTTTGACGACCCAAACCGTCCACCGAAAAACAGCCGATGAGTATTCTCAGATCATTTTGCGTGCTTACACTTACGGTTCTCCCTGCGGCGGTTGCCAGTCAAGAGCCTTTTGCCTGGGGCGACCAGCTAAACTTTCACACCTTCTCCATAGCCGCGATTGACCCCAATACGGGAGAGGTGGGAGTCGCAGTCACCACCCGAGTGCCGTGTGTCGGAAACGGAGTACCGTGGGTTCGAGCAGGAGTAGGGGCCGTCGCAACCCAGGCTTCGACGCGCGTTGCATACGGCGACGAACTCCTGGATCTCATACAGGATGGAATGTCGGCGGACGCCGCATTGCGACAAGCCGTGGGCGGGGACGATCGCGCCTCGCGACGACAGGTCGGTGTGATCTCATTGGACGGTACACGGGGACAACACACCGGCGACTCCACCTCAGACTGGGCCGGACATCGCGCCGGACAAAATTTCGTCACACAGGGCAACCTTCTGGTGGGACCACAGGTCCTGGAGGCTGTCGCCGAAAGTTTTCAGTCAACTGAGAACTCAAATCGACATCTCTCCGATCGGCTAATCGAAGCTCTTTGGGCCGGACAACAAACTGGTGGTGACGCCCGGAAAGGCCGACTCCAGTCAGCCGCCGTGGTGGTTGCCGACTCTCGCGAGGGCAATTCTCGTCGACCCGACGGTATTACGGCGAACATCAACGTATGCGAAAACCCAACTCCGGTGGCCGAGCTACGTCGTATCTGGAACGCGATCTCCCAAACACTCGGCTACCGTCCATTGCAACAATTCTCAGGGAATGACATTTGGCAGTTACGCGTCATCCTCAATGCTCTCGGTCATTACGAACCGAATATGACGGACATCCCGCGAGACCGTCAGCATCTTGCTTTCACCGATGACTTAGTAGAAGCGATCGATGTATTCCGCGTCGCCCATGGCATGTCAACACCAGGCGTCGGTTCACCACGCGGCCTCATTGATGACGATACCGTCGCGCAACTATGGGAAGCCTTAGAAGACACAG
>JAZDDD010000263.1:0-2485 GCA_036679545.1 Gemmatimonadota bacterium
AGCTGCTGGTAGATGCCAAGGATAAAGGCCATCGTGCCGCCCGAGACCCCGGGGACCACGTCGGCGGCTCCCATGGCGAACCCCTTGGCGGCCAGGACGACGGACGATCGGATGTTTTGCGGCATGGTGGCAAAGGTAGTGCGGGGTACGGAACATTCAACGTTCAGCGTTCAGCATTCAACGCTCAGCATCAACTGTTCAACATTCAACTCTTAGCATCAACGCTCAACATTCAACTCTCAGGTACCGGTGATAATTGGTATTTTTCCGGGAGTTCTTACGAATTCGTTAAGATTCGTATCCCCGGCCGTGTACCATCCGGGTGGACTGTTCGCCGCCCGTGGCGCCTCATCCCTTGCGAAATACCGACGCCTGATTTAAAACCCTCGTCGTCATGATTGACGGAGAAGCCACTTTTTGGATCGTGTCTGGTCGTGTTCAGGGAGTGGGCTACCGGTGGTTCGCCGTCAGGTCGGCCGAAGAGCTGGGTGTACGAGGTTGGGTGAGAAACACGGCGGACGGTAAGGTGGAGGTTTTGGCGGTGGGCGATGCGGAAAAACTCAAAGCGTTCGAGCAGCGGCTGTGGAAAGGACCTAGCTTGAGCGATGTGGAAAATGTTGATAAGGTGTATAAAACGCTCGATGTAAGCGGCTTTAAGTCGTTTAAAATCATTTAATTATGGCGGACAGTTAAACGTTGACTTCACCTTTAGACAGATTCTACCAGGCGATTCGCGATGTACCGGATTTTCCGGAGAAGGGCATCGTCTACAAAGACATCACGCCGCTTCTGCACGCGCCTGACCTTTTCGTCCAGGCCACCGAAAAGATGACCGTGGGCATTTCTTCGGCGGATGTGGATAAAGTGTTGGTAATCGAAGCGCGCGGATTCCTCTTTGCCGGGCCGGTTGCAAAGGCGCTCGATGCCGGGATAGTGCTGGCCCGGAAAGCCGGAAAATTGCCCTGGAAACGCAGGCGGGTTGAGTATTCTTTGGAGTACGGAACCGACGCCATTGAGATCCATGAGGACGCCGTTGAACCCGGTGAACGGGTGCTGGTTGTGGATGACGTTCTGGCCACCGGGGGGACGGCCCGGGCGGCGGCACAGATCGTTGAAGAATCCGGCGGACGCCTCGCCGGCTTTTGTTTCCTTATTGAGTTGGCCTTCTTAGATGGCCGATCCCGGTTGCCGGATGGGCCCGTGAACAGCCTCCTCACCTACCCGCGTGTGTCGGGATAACACGCGGTGCGAGCGGAGCAGGGGGGAGGGCAGGACACCTGCCCGAAACGCTCATGAGACGGCTGCCACCCGTCCATTGCAACACTTACGGGCGGGCGGCGGCCTCGTGTATGTTACACGCCCACGGCGCGCCCCTGTAGCTCAGTTGGATAGAGCGGCGGTTTCCTAAACCGTAGGTCGCGTGTTCGAGTCACGCCGGGGGCATTTCGGTGAAGTGAATGTGGTCCCGGGTTGGCCGGCACTTCGCGCGACCTTGTTAACCAACACAGTGTCTTTTCTTTGGTAAGACGTTCCGATGGCAGATAAACGAAAAGAAGAAAAAGAAAAACAAACCCCGCCGCCGCTTGAGCCCGCTGAAAGACTATTCAGTTGGATAGAGCAGAAAAAGCGTCCTCTCACCCTGGGAATAGGGGCAATTGCCATTGTCGGGGGGAGTGCTTGGTTCATGATGTCGGCGCAAACACGACGCGAAGCGTTCGCGTCCCGTGAGTTGCAACAAGCACGAATCGCTGCGGAGTCCGGCAACCTTCAACTGGCGGCGAGCGATCTTGGTCGGGTTGTCAGTCAATACGGCAACACACGTCCCGGTGCGGACGCAACGGTTCTGCTGGCGCGAGTCCGACTGCAGCAGGGCGACGCGCAAACAGCAGTCACCGAACTCCAGGCGTTTCTCAACACCGGTCCCGACGATGACTTTCGCTCACCAGCGGCTGGTTTGCTTGGAGCGGCGCTTGAAGACCTTGGCCAATATGAAGAAGCCTCCCGCGCTTTTGAAACGGCCGCCGACGCCTCGGACTATTCGCATTTGCGGGCCCAACTACTTGTGGACGCCGCCCGCAATGCGGGTCTCAGCGGCAACGTTCCTCGCGCGGTCAGCCTCTATGATCAGGTCCTCGACGAGGACGAAGACTCGCCAGTTGCCAGTGAGGCGTTGCTCAGAAAGGCCGAACTCGAGGGCAGCACCCAACCGGGCTAAAACCACGCTTTCCATCCTGCGGTTCTTCCCACCGGTCCCCCCAAAACCGGTCTCAGAAAAACACCGGGATCGGCCGCGTGTCCGGCGAGGACGGTCTGAGTTACAGTGGCCATAAAGAACGGAAAAGGCTCGGAACCCCGGACGCTAACCATGTACGGAAGCTGGTTTTGGGACCATGAATGAACTGCGTATAAGATATGTTATGTTAAGTTGTCCTCAATCGCTGTGTTGAAAACCCAAGCCACCGTTGAAAAGCCGAGCCGTGTTGAC
>JAZDDD010000264.1:0-8823 GCA_036679545.1 Gemmatimonadota bacterium
TCAGCATGTGGTACACCTGAACAATGCGGGCGCCGCGTTGATGCCGAGCCCCGTGATTGATGCCACCGTGGAGCACCTGCGGCGCGAGGCCGCGATGGGTGGTTACGAAGCGGCCGCTGCGGCCGCCACCGATATCGAGCACACGTACAATGCGTTAGCCCAGCTGGTGGGATGCAACGCGAACGAGATTGCGGTCGTGGAGAATGCAACCAGAGCTTGGGATATGGCGTTCTACGCGCTCCCCTTTGAGACCGGTGATCGCATCCTCACCTCGAAGGCCGAATATGCCAGCAACTACATTGCGTTCTTACAAGCAGCGCGCAAGCGCGGGGTGTCCATCGAGGCCATCCCCAACGATGAATTCGGTCAATTCAGCGTTGCAGCGTTGCGAGCGTCAATCAACGACAAGGTGAAACTCATAGCCGTCAGTCACGTCCCGACAAATGGGGGACTCGTCAATCCGGCGGTTGAAATCGGCGTGGTCGCTCGCGAAGCTGGTATCACCTACTTGTTGGATGCGTGCCAGTCGATTGGTCAACTCCCAATCAATGTCAACGTTATCGGATGCGACATCATGTCAGCAACCGGTCGCAAGTATCTGCGTGGGCCCCGCGGCACGGGCTTCTTGTATGTGCGATCCGAACTCATCGACCAGCTCGAACCACCTTTTTTGGATCTACATGCCGCGACGTGGACCACACGCAGCAGCTATGCGATCCGGTCCGATGCCAAACGCTTTGAAACGTGGGAAGGTTATGTCGCCGGCAAGATCGGGCTTGGTGTTGCGGCCACGTACGCATTGCAGTGGGGGTTAGGAGACATCCGTGACCGAGTTGTCGGACTGGCGGCAACTCTTCGAGCCGCGCTGAGCGACCTGCCCAAGGTTAGCGTGCATGATATTGGTCAAGTGCTTTGTGGAATTGTCACTTTTGTGGTGGACGAGACGGATCCGCGCGATGTCCAGACTGCGTTGCGCGACGGGAATATCAATGTGTCGGTATCACCGCGAGAATACACGCTGCTAGATATGGAGTCGCGCGGGTTGGATGCGCTCGTGCGTGCGTCGGTTCACTATTACAACACCGAGGAAGAGCTGATGCAATTGGTGTCAGTCGTTTCGCGTTTATGATGAATGTTGTCGCCTGGTTATTTTTGGCGGTAGTTTGGGGAACAACGTGGGCGGCCGTCAAGATCGGTTTGGAAACGTTGCCACCCATGACGTTCTCCGGTGTTCGGTTTGCACTGGCAGGTACGGTTCTTCTGGTGGTTTCGATGCTCCGGGGACGTGTCTTGCCAACTCGGGAGCAATGGCCGCTTATTCTTGCCACTGCTCTCTTCGCCGTAGCAGTTCCGTATGGTCTGCAATTTTGGGGGCAACAACACATTGCATCCGGGCTGGCCGCGGTCCTGACGGCCACGATTCCGGTCCTCGTCATCTTTATGGCACATTGGTCCCTGCCGGACGAACCCATGACGAGACGCAAGGCGCTTGGCGCCGCGATAGGGCTTATCGGGGTGGCCTCGATCTTTTCGGATCAACTGTATTCCGAAGGCCTCCTGGCGCTATTTGGCAGCGCCGCGCTGTTCGCTGGAGCCGTCGCATCCTCGCAGTCGCAGGTTTGGATCAAGAAATATTCTCGCTCCTTGGATCCGTTGACGCTCGCAACCTGGCAAATGATGCTTGGTAGTGTGCCGCTGATGGTCTTGGGGTTCACTCAAGAGGGCGGGTGGACCACACCGGCCGAATGGCCGTTGGAAGCCATTCTGGCTCTGGCCTATCTTGTCATATTCGGCTCCGCAATTGGGTTCCTGGTTCTGTACTGGTTGTTGCAGCGGCTGCCGGTGACGAAGGTGTTGACGGTGGCGTTTGCCAACCCCGTGGTGGCCGTGATACTCGGCTGGCTGTGGCTTGGGGAGGTCCTATCCTGGTGGGCGCTCGCCGGTGCGGGGGGAGTCCTGGCGGCTCTGTGGCTCATTCTTGCCACACCACCGGTCGAGAGCGCACCTTCCATTTCAGAACCGTCCGTGACTGACCCAATGGTGCAGGAACGGACACCTCTTTTGTCGTCGTCCTGAGGGTGGGATTGGGGCGCAGAACTTGCTAATGGGTGCCGCGAAACGACGTGTCGCGTCGCGTGTTTCGCCGGCATCTGCATGAACGAACGATGGTGATGGATTCTCTGAACACAATGTCACGCCCGTACGACATCATAACCTTCGACTGCTACGGAACCCTGATCGATTGGCGGGGGGGCATAGCGGCAGCATTCGCGGAGGCGGCGCAACGAGCCGGTCGCGTTTGCGATATTTCGCAGATTCTGGCAATGCACGCTGAGCTAGAGCCAGAATTCCAGTTGCGGCCGTATCGGCGCTACCGTGAGGTGCTTGATCTCGTTGAGCGTCGAATATGTGGGCGTCTCGGCTGGGAACTACCGGAGCCCTTTCTTGCGGAGAGCGTGTCGGGTTGGGTGCCGTTCCCTGACACCAACGGCGCGCTCGAGCGCTTAAAAACCGCGGGCTACCGCCTCGGGATCCTGTCCAACATCGACAACGATCTCCTTGCGGCCACGAGACGTCATCTCACCGTCGAGTTCGATTTGCTTGTTACCGCGGAGGATGTTCAGTCGTACAAACCGGCGGTGGCTCATTTCAAGTCGGCGCGTCAGCTCATCGGTGGCAATCGCTGGCTACATGCCGCTCAGAGTTACTTCCACGATATCGAGCCTTCGTATGAAATCGGTGTTTCAACGGTCTGGGTCAATCGGTTGAGCGAACATGCCAGCGGCGTCGCCACACCGGACGCAAACGTCCGGGACTTGGGCGGACTCGTGGATTGGCTCTCGTCTGCGCCACGAAAGGCGTCTGCTGATACCGGCCGCAAAGGGTACATGAGTCGGGACGAGTAGGACTCGTTCATGGCATCCCCATTGGGCCATGCCGCCGTGGGTGCGGCTGCAGCGGCGGTGGTAGCACGCGCGATGGATACGCCGTTTACACCGTTGTTTTGGGTGGGTGCCATCGTCGCGTCAGGGATCCCTGACCTTGATCTCATTTTGGCCTGGTTTGGAAAAACGGGGCCGCGGTACCACCGCAATGCTTCTCATTCGGTGTTTGTGCTTGCCACGGTGGTTGGCGGGTGTTGGTTTGTGTCCAATGCGTTTTGGCCGAACGTGTCCGGCGGATTGCTGTGGGGTTGGAGTGCGACTTTGTTAAGCCATCCCGTATTGGATGTCGCAACGACGGGTCCCAAACTCGCGGCGCGGGGTTATGGCATTGGTATTTTCTGGCCGCTTTCTCGACACAGGTTTTTTGCGCCGCGTCCACTCGTAGACACACCGGAACTCGAAGGGTGTCGGAGTATCCGAGAACTGATTGTTCTCTTGCGACCTGAGGTGTTTACCCTGGGACCACCGGTGTGCTTGATTCTGCTCGCCGTGATCCTGCTTTGAGATCAAACAATCGACACATTGTCGATTGATGTGATTGCGTCGCGGACGGCCTGGGGTAGGATGACTTTCTGTCCTTGGTTGTAATCGAACGAAACCACAATCCCGCTGCCTTCGGCAACAATTGATTCTTGGGCCGTCGAGACGATACGGTATTCTTGGGTGAATCTGTCTTCGCTCATTGATGTCGTGCGTGCGCCGACCACGATGTCGTCGGGATATTGCAATGCACGGCGAAACCGGCATTGGGTGGAGTGGAGGATGGCACCAACACCTCTCTTTCTACGCGAGTCGGCAAAGTCTATTCGCTCGAGGTAGGCGATGCGTGCCGCTTCGAAAAAGCGAAAAAACACCGTGTTGTTGACATGGTTGTAGGCATCCATGTCGCCCCACTGAATGGGAATTTTGACGACGATCTGGAAATCTTCCATTGACTGATTGTTCATAGACGGTCCTCACGCATGGCGTCCGCCGCAACGCGTGCTGTTTCCGCAAGGATCGCCGCACCCACAAACACACTCTCCTCGGCGGCGTAAAACCGGGGTGTGTGCGCTGGTATGACGTGGCCACCTTCTTCACGCGCGCCGATGCGCAGAAAACATCCGGGGATCGATTCCAGATAGAACGCGAAGTCCTCTCCGCCCATGTTCGAGATGCCTAACGGTGTCAACGCGTCGTCTCCGAGCATCGACGATATGGCGGTTCGTGCCCAACCAATCGGTCCTTCCTCGTTCACGATCGGTGGCGTGCCGTGGTTTATCGATACCAACGCGCTCAACCCGTACGTACTCGCCACGCCCTCCGCGATTTCTGCAACGGCGCGGTGCAAGATTGAACGCGTGCCGGGGTCAACAGCGCGTAACGTGCCGGATAGAATTGCCTCTTCGGGGATTACGTTAGCGGCAGTTCCAGCGTGGATCGTACCAACCGTTACGACGGCCGGTGTCGCTGGGTTCAGCCGACGTGCCACGATTGTTTGCAACGCCTGAACAAGGGCCGCGGCGCCGACGATTGGATCCCGTGCTTCGTGAGGCCGTGCGCCGTGGGCACCGGCCCCTTTGATCGTGACGGTGTATGAATCGGCGGCGGCCGCCAGGGGACCGGTATCGGCCACCACCTGTCCAACGGCAAAACGGCGATCAACGTGGCCTCCAAAAATTGCTCGTACGTCGTCTAATGCGCCGGTTTCCAGGATTGCCGTCGCACCGGCCCCGATTTCTTCGGCCGGTTGAAAAACCACCAACACATCCCCAGCGGCCGGTTTGACCCGAAGCAGATGGGCAGCACCGGCGGCCCACGCCGCATGCACGTCGTGCCCGCAGGCGTGCATGACCCCCTGATTCACGGACGAAAACTCCAAACCTGTATCCTCTTGGATTGGTAGTGCGTCTATATCGCCTCGGATGGCGACGAGCGGTCCAGCCGGGTCACGTCCCGGGATTCTCACCACGATCCCCGTCCCCGCGACTCGTGTCATCGATGTGGGCTCCAGTGCGGACATCTCGCGCTCGAGCCGACGGCAGGTTTGCTCCTCGCGGAATGCCAGTTCAGGGTTGGCATGGAGATTCTGCCGAAGTGACCTAATACGGTCGGCCATGTCGGAGGGGAAACTTGCGAGGAGATCACGGAGGCGCATCATGATGCCAGAATCGTAGTCGTCGATCTCGTGCGGAGTAAGATGTGGACAGGGAGCGGTTGACCCGCGTATCCTTGGGTCAATGATCAATCGTTCCGTGATTGTGGCTTCTTGCCTCGTCCTTTGCCCCGCATGTGCAACGACCGTCAAGCTCGTCCCGAGTGACGCGGACGTCGTTCTCTCTCGTCAGCTTCTCGATGCGCCGAATCCGGCGCGCCCCGGAGATTTCTCCGTGCAACGGTTGTTCTACGGCAGCGGCGACGATCGGAGACGCCCTGAGTTCCGGGATTCGGTTTCCTTGATCACGGAGTCTGTTGACGCGTCAAAGTTGGTCAGTCTCGGCAACTCGGCCGATGAGCGGAATAGCTATTGGGGGTTTACGCCAAAGGAGTTCCCGATCAATGGGCGTGTGTGGTACCCCGTTGGCCCTGGTCCTTTTCCGCTCGTCCTCATCGTACACGGAAACCACAACATGCGAGATTTCTCCGACCCCGGTTATGGGTATTTGGGAGAGTTGCTTGCGAGCCGAGGATACATCTTTGCGTCCGTGGACATGAATTTCATCAACGGCGGCATTCGCGGAGAGAACGATGGACGAGGGTGGTTGCTTCTGAAACATCTGCAGGCGTGGCGTGGCTTCAACGAGGACGCCGAGACAGAGTTCTTTGGCAAGGTAGACCTGGATCGAGTTTCCCTTTTAGGGCATTCCAGGGGTGGCGAAGCCGTTGGTCACGCGGCCGCGTTCAATACGCTGCAGTTTTATCCCGATGACGCCACGCTGACGTTTGATTTTAATTTTGGTATTCGTTCCATCATCGCTATCGCTCCGGTTGATGGACAATATCTACCGACGGGTCGCAAAGTCCCGGTAGAAAACGTGAGCTACATGGTGTTTCACGGCTCGCACGATGGTGACGTCACGAGTTTCCACGGCCTGCGGCAATACAACCGAGTGCTTTTTACGGACGATGCGTCTCATTTCAAGACCGCCATCTATGTGTATCGTGCCAACCATGGCCAATGGAATACCGTGTGGGGGAGTCACGATAACGGCCGCCGGAGTGGTAGGATTTTGGCACTGAGTGCATTGCTGGATCCCGAAGAACAACGTGAATTCGGGAAAATTTATGTATCGGCATTCCTCGACGCGACGTTGAAAGGTGACAAAAGATACCTCCCTCTTTTTCGTGATCACCGCGTGGCGGGTGATTGGCTGCCCAAGACCATGTACATCACGAGACTTCAGGAGAGTAGTTTTTTTCCGCTGGCTACATTCGAGGAAGACATCGATGTTACGACCGCGAGTGAAGGTGTTGTGTTGATGGGTGACAGTTTGTCCACTTGGCGAGAAAACACGGTGCCCCTTCGATCCCGCAACCGCGCAAGCACATCGTCGTCACAGGAGAACCAAGCTGTGTGGCTCGGGTGGAACAATCGAATAGCAGGTCATGATTCGGCTGACGCCGTGCCGGCGAGATATACGGTTGGTCTCAGGGACGTAACCTTGCCACGTACCACGGGTCCCGCAACGACACTCGATTTCTTGTTGGCGCCGACAAAAGACGCACCGGAACCGCGTGAAGCGAGCCGCGACAGCGTCAATGACAACGCATCGGCGGGGCAAAGTGAACCCAACGACCGTGGACAGCGCGATGATGCAGAGACTGAAGAGGAAAAGCCGCCGATAGACTTGTCGATTGAAGTCCGCGATCGCGCCGGTGAAAGTGCAAAGGTCGCGTTGAGTCGCTATGGTGCCATACGGCGGCCGTTGGAAACCCACATCCTCCGTCGTGGGGACATTGAACGCTCACGTTTTTCTGAGTTGTTCGAGATAGTGTTACAGTCTTACTCAATAAGACTTTCGGACTTTCGAACTGAGAATTCGCAGTTGAACATTCACGACATTGTTTCCGTCTCGTTCGTTTTTGACATTGCAGAGGCCGGGACCGTTATCGTCGATGACATTGGATTCTCATGGATGGACGCCGCGTTTACATCGGTTCCGTAAACGCATTATCTCCAGCGGACGCTCGCGCGATGACCGGATCCGGCGGGAGATACGTCCTGGAATGCGTAACCAGCGGTAACGTTGTCCAGTCTGATGGCGCCTCCGAAAGTAAGGTAGAAGGTTCGTGCAGCCCACCAATCCTGCCGGTGAAGGTTCTACCAGCGATCGGCCAAAACGCCACCTCTAAACCGCCGCCGGCCATGATCCCACCGTCGTGCTGGCGAAACAACGCCGTGGTGAGTGCCACGTCCAGTGGCCCAAGTTGCTCGACATCTGTCGAGAGGCCAAACCCGAGTCGTATGGGGAGCGGGAGGTCAATCGCACCGAGCGTCATATCTGGTCCCACGTGTTGGATGGCGACACCCACGTTGAGAAAACTTATCTCACGGGCCACACCCAAGTCCGCGGCTAAGTTCGTCGCACGCGCGCCATCGACACGTTGTTGGATCCATTTGGCACCGACACCAACTTGAAAACCAAAAAGCTCTCCCCCATAACCAATGGAGGTGACGAGTTCCGCGACGGTGGTTGGATTGTCGGCGGCTATTTCCCCAAAACCGACCGGGTTGGCGAGTAAGTCGGCGGAGACGGCGGCGTATGTGAGGGCCTGCACACCGAATCCAAAACCGTTGATTGAGGAAGATGCCGATACGAGGGTGGCAGCTCCGGCGTACCGTTGGATGCTGAAACTCGAGCCGGTCGCTCGTTGCAGCAGCGCCGGGTTATAGAAGATTGCATCAGGGTCGTTTCCGGACAATACGTACGCATTGCCAAGACCAAGCGCTCTTGTGTTAGCGGGTAATTCGAGGACGAACGCGGCGTTTCCCTCGTTCTGCGCCGTAGCTGACGGTGGCGTGAGGAGGGTTAGCATGCAAACCCAGGAGAATCGGTTGGCTAACGTCGTCCGGTGGTTCATCGTGGCCAATGTAACGCGGCGGGTCGGGCAGACAAGCCGGCTTCATCGTGTCAGAGTTTTGAGTGATGGATCATTGGATAGTTACATGATGAGTGTGCCGATCCGCTGGAGGTCGTGTGAACGCGGTCGTGCCGGTATGCGTTCAGCGAGGGTGGCGTGGTGGAGTCGTTAGACATCCATCGTCTCTTTGTGGACCACCACCGCGCATTGTTCCGATATCTCGATCGAATGGCGGGAGACCCTGACGCGGCAGCTGACGCCGTGCAGGAGGCTTTTCTCAAATTGGCGGAACGGCCACCCTCAGATACATCGAGGCTTCGCGCCTGGTTATTCACCGTGGCAACGAACCACCTGCGTGAATCGTTGCGGACAAAACGTCGCCACAGGAAGTTGTTGGAAATTGCGGGCGATCGGGTACCAGTACACGCGCGTCCGCGATCGGCGCGTTGGTCTGACGATCGAAAACAAGACCGGTGATAACCTGCGTGTTGGCCGTGGCGCCGTTTACTTGGGCCGGAGTTGGTAGCTCCGCCGACAAGAGCCACGATACCCATCCCAACGATGCGAGCCAACCCTACATGCATTGATTCGGCAGGTTTTGTTTGTGCGGTCGACACACCCAGACCTTACGAGGGTTCCATCGTCTTGTGTCCCCTCCGTGCCCCACGCGTAATACGATAAAGGCCGATTGTCAGGATGGGGAATACAAACACAAGGAGGAACCCCCACGTTAACGTACCGTAACCCCTCGCGATGAGATAGACGATCCCGAACCGCGCGAGTATCGCGCCGAGCGATACCAATCCGATGGCCAGAG
>JAZDDD010000265.1:0-22836 GCA_036679545.1 Gemmatimonadota bacterium
TGCAGCGGCGGTGACAATTGAGAGGCTAGCACCTCTCGCAAGATCTCCACGATTATTCTCTTGTTATGTCGGCACCCAACGCGCGTAGGCGCTCGTCGATCCGCTCGTATCCCCGATCGATCTGAGAAATATTGTGGATCGTGCTCTCCCCTTTCGCGGCCAATGTAGCCAACAAAACGGCCATCCCCGCGCGAATGTCGGGGCTCTGTAGCACACCACCTCTCAAACGGCTGCGGCCGGCCACGAGCGCTCGATGGGGATCGCAAAGGACAATGCGGGCTCCCAGTCCGATCAATAAATCGACAAAAAAGAGCCGCGACTCGAACATCTTCTCAAAAAGCAGGACCTCGCCGTGGCACTGCGTGGCAACGACGACCATGATCGACATCAGATCTGCCGGGAATGCGGGCCAGGGTCCGTCTTCTATCTTGGGGATATGGCCGCCCAGGTCGGGCTTGGTCTTTCGCTCTTGAACGGACGCGATATAGAGCCTGTCGTCTTCCACTGTGGTGCGAACCCCCAAACGACGGAACTGATATAAAATGCTATGGAGGTGCTCCGGATCGACGCCGAGAATCTCCAGCGATCCGCCCGTTACCGCGGCCAGGCCGATGAAACTCCCGATTTCTATGTGGTCTGGTCCCACCGCCACCTCGGCTCCGCGCAGTGTTGATACGCCTTCGACATGCAGCACATTGGTGCCGATGCCATCAATATGCGCACCCATCCGGACCAGGGCGTGAGCCAGATCCTGCACGTGCGGTTCAGAGGCGGCGTTGCGTAACACGGTGGTGCCACGGGCAAGAGTCGCAGCCATCAGCGCGTTCTCCGTGGCCGTGACGCTGGGTTCGTCAAGGAAGATTTTTGCCCCAGTCAGACCACGCGACGCCAGGGCGTAATCCGAGCCGATGACAACGCTCGCGCCCAATGCTTCGAGCGCCAGGAAATGCGTATCGACGCGCCGTCGGCCAATGACATCGCCGCCCGGTGGCGGCAGATTCACCTGGCCGAACCTGGCCAGCAACGGCCCCGCGAGCAAAATCGACGCTCGGATTTTTGCACACAGGTTGGGGTTGAGGGATTTAAGCTCTAGGCCGGAGGCGTCAATCCGAAGCCGATTCGTGGCCTCCCACTGGACCTGGGCGCCCAGATCGGACACAAGCGCCAAAAGCGAGTCAACGTCTCGGATACGAGGGACGTTGGTGATGGTCGTGACGCCGTCCACCATCAAGGACGCCGCGATAATTGGCAACGCCGCGTTCTTGTTTCCGGCCGGCCGGATCGATCCTCGGATGGGATTGCCACCGACAACCCGAAAACGTTGGCTCATATTGCCGCGAACCATCGCCTCGGCGGTCCAGGGCGTCAAGCGGATGGGTTGACACACCGACCGCGCGCGGAAATCTTCGTGTCGGTCAGGAGACGATCTATGCAGCTCTTGGTTTGCATTATCAACCAGGAAGAAAAATTAGAAGCGATATTGGCCGGTTTCTTGGAGCTGGGCGTCACCGGTGCTACGGTCATTCGTAGTGAGGGTATGGGTCGTGTGCTATCTCAAGACGTGCCCGTACTCGCAAATCTCCAAACGTTGCTATCACGCTCACGACCCCAGAACTCAACGGTCATGTCTGTGATTGAATCAAATGAAACGCTCGACAAGGCCATCTCGCTGGTACAGGACATTTGCGGTGACCTCACGCAACCGTCCACCGGGATACTGTTTACCTTACCTATCGGACGTGTGGAAGGTTTGGCTCCCATCCTGGAATCCGACCCAACCACCGAGAGTTCAGACGACGAAACGGTATGAACCAAACGCACCTTGCAGCCGGCGGGACTAGGGGGCATACATGAATTGGCCAGCTATTACCGCTATCTCCACGGCAATCATCGCCGTTTTCGTGGTCATAATGATCGTGGCCTTGCTCATCTTCGTGAGTCGATTGATGGTGCTGAGTCGCGTTGTGCGGAGTTTTGTTGAGACCCTCGAACGCGACACGCGTCCGGCGTTGGAGACTGCCAAATCTCTTATTGCGGAATCGCAACGTGTCGCTGTGCAGTTGACAGGCGAAGTAAAAGAAATCACGAGCGCGTCACAGGATATCCGCCAACGACTCCTTGGCGCGGTGGATCGCATCGAAGACCGTTTGGTCGACCTCGATACCCTGGTCGATGTTGTGCAGGAGGAAGTTGAAGAGACCGTGCTCGACGTCAGTTCTGCGTTGCGAACCACGCGGCGCGGGGGTGCACTCGTTGGCTCGGTGCGTCGTCTTCTGTTTGGCAAACCCCGAAAGAGAAAAAGGCGACGTCGTCGGTGATCCGGCGGTTCGCATGCATTTCGCTTGCCGTTGTTGCAGCTGTTGTCCTCCTCCCGATCGAAGCGCATGCGTGGACCCCAGGTACGCACATTTATCTGGGCGAAACGGTCCTCGCCAATCTCACGCAACTCCCGGATACCGTTGCCACGCTGCTGCGGGCGTTTCCCTATGACTTCTTGTACGGCAACATTGCGGCGGATACGTCCATCGCAAAAAAATATGCGCCTGTCGGTCGACACTGCCACTCGTGGAAAGTTGGTCATGAGATCTTCGACCGTGCCGGTGACGATCACCTGCGTGCGTTTGCGTGGGGATATCTGGCGCACCTGGCCGCGGACGCCGTCGCACACAACTATTTTGTCCCCCGTCAACTCGTCATAACATCTCGCACTATCGCGCTTGGCCACTCGTATTGGGAAAGCCGTTTCGAAACCCACTTGGGTGATCAATACGCGCGAACCGCGATGGACGTCATTCGTGTTGGGCACGATGCCGCGGATGCGCACCTAGATGACATACTCGCCCCCACGATCTTTTCGGTCCGGACAAGCAGAAGGTTATTCCGTGGCATGGTCGGCATCACAGAAACACAGAGTTGGCAGCGTGTGTTCCGCGTGGCCGCCGAGGCGAGTCGATGGGATATCGGCGAGCAATTGGTGGAAGATCACATGTCGATGTCATTTCAATACGTCATGGAATTGTTGTCCGGCGCCACACCAACCGCGTTGAAACTTGATCCATCCGGCGAATCGTCGCTGCACTTGGCCAAACGGATGCGCATCGACGTGATGAAACGGGTGACGTCGCCACCGATCGCGGAACTGACAAGCATGGCCGAAGAACATTTTACGCTGCCAACGGGAGGGCGGAAGGAATATTGGTTGGCTTCAGCGGCGCAAAACCCTTGGCAACCTCAAGAAGGGTCATCTGGTTGATGCAACTGTTTTCGCAAATCGTCGCTCAATGACCTTGGATCCGCGCTCCCCTTAGATTCTTTCATCACTTGCCCCATGAAGAATCCAAGCAACTTCTCTTCCCCACCTCTCAGACGTTGGAGTTCATCGGGGTAACGAACGAATACCGCGTCGATCCACGTGCCGATGGCATTGCCGTCACTTACCTGCAGCACGCCCATCGTCTTTGCCACGTCGAGTGGCTGTTTACCGGATGCAGCTATGCTAACAAACACCCGTTTCGCCGCTTGATTACTAATCGTCCCGTCCGCCACCAGGCCAATCAATGTCGCGAGGGTCGATGGCGAGACGCGGAACCGACCCGCGTGTTCGTTTGCATCCCGGAGCACGGGACCTGTGACCCAATGTGCGCTTTTCAAGGGAGCGCTACCAGCATGAACCACCGCTTCGAAATAGTCAGCCAGGTCCCGTGTGGCTGTGATGACAACGGCGTCGCCCTCCTTGAGACCAAACTCGCTTCGCAGCCGTTCGCTGCGAACGCGAGGCAACTCCGGTAACTGGGCCGCCTCATTTGTGATGAAGCGTTCGTCCAGATACAAGACGGGCAGGTCGGGATCTGGAAAATATCGATAGTCGTGACTTTCTTCCTTTCTTCGTGTCATGCGCAGTGCTCCGGGACCATTGCCGGCGGAAAATGTTGCCTGTTGGACCGGTTGTCCCGCTTGTAGTGTTTTGATTTGGCTGTCCCGCAATTCTCGAATGACACGCTCAACGGCGGTAAACGAGTTGAGGTTTTTTGCCTCTTGTTTGACCCCAAGTGTTAGGTCTCCGCGTGGGCGAACGGAAACATTGACATCAACACGCAAGCGGCCTAACTCCATACTGCAATCGGATACGTCAATGTATTGCAGGGTTTGTTTGAGCTGATCCAAAACCAACCGCGTTTCTTGTGGTGTGTGCAAGTCAGCCTCAGTAACGATTTCCGCCAACGGGATTCCTGCGCGGTTATAGTCGATTGCGGTCAGACCCTCGTATCGATCGTGGATGGACTTTCCCGCGTCTTCTTCCAAATGAAGCCGAGTGAGGCGAATGTCTACTCCGCCCCGGTCAGGTGAATCGATCGTTACGCTACCGCCAGTCGCCAACGGGCGGTCGAATTGCGAAATTTGATATCCCTTGGGCAGGTCGGGATAAAAGTAATTCTTTCTCGCAAATTCACTTTTCACGTGTACGTTGCATCCCAAACTCAGTGACGCGCGAACCGCAAGTGCCACGGCCTTTGCGTTCGTTACGGGAAGCGCACCTGGCAGACCGAGGCAAACAGGACACACGTTCGAGTTTGGCTTATCCCCGTATCTTGCCGAACATCCGCAAAACAGTTTGCTGTGGGTTGCAAGCTGAACATGTATTTCGAGACCGATGACCGTTTGCCAATCCTTGGTCATATCTCCGCGTGCCCATCCACAGACTGTTCCAGGATCGATGCAGCGTCCAGTATCAGGTCATCGGCATCAACGGCCCCTATGAGCTGCCCTCCAATGGGTAGACCGTGGTGTCGGCCAATCGGAACCGAAACCGCCGGAACCCCCGCCAGGTTTGCCGCGCACACACACCGATCCTCGCGATACATGTGTACCGGGTTTTGCAATCGTGCGCCCAGCTCGAATGCGACGCTTGGCGTAGTGGGTGTGAAGAGGAGATCAACACCCGACGAGAAAACATTCTCGAAGTCGTGAGCGATCAATCCACGAGCGATTTGCGCCTTCTTGTAATATGTATCGTAATAACCGGATGATAGGACGTATGTGCCGACCATGATCCGCCGCCGCACTTCTGGTCCGAACCCGTGTGCGCGTGTCGCGTTGTACATGTCTTCCAGGCCGTCCCCGCTTGTGTCACCCCTCGTGCCGTAGCGGACGCCGTCGAATCGGGCCAGGTTGGCACTGGCCTCTGCGGGCGCGATGACGTAATACGTCGCCACCGCGAATCCCGTGTGTGGTAGCGAGACGTCGCGGATTTGTGCGCCAAGGTCTTTGAGTGTTGCGGTGGCCTGATCCCAGGCGCGACGCACTGCGGTGTCGATGTCGTCAGAAAGATATTCCTTTGGCAGGCCGATGGTTAACCCCGCAAGGTCTTTTCGCTCAGTGGCTTCGGCTATGGGTGGAAGTTTCTTGCACGTCGAGTCTCGTACATCCGGTCCGGAGATGACACTTGCAAGCGAACGCACCGTTGTAGTTGAACGCCCTAGAACGCCGACCTGATCGAGAGAACTGCCAAACGCAACGAGTCCGAACCGACTGAGGCGTCCATATGTCGGTTTGAAACCCACAACTCCGCAAAACGCGGCAGGTTGTCGAACCGACCCACCGGTTTCCGAACCGAGCGCTGCATCGACGGCGCCAACGGCAACCAATGCCGCTGATCCACCGGACGATCCTCCGGGCACACGACCTTTGTCAACCGGGTTGCGACACGGGCCGAAGGCGGAGTGTTCGGTGGACGATCCCATACCGAACTCGTCCATATTCGTCTTACATGCGACGAAACCGCCGGCACCTTTCACACGTTCGACAACGGTGGCTTCGTACGGGGATTGATACGACTGGAGGATTTTGGACCCGCACGTGGTGCGATACTCGAGGGTGGCAATGTTGTCCTTGATCGCAACGGCCATGCCGCGCAAAGGACCCGCAACGGAGTCGGCCGCTTCCGCGTTACCAAGAAGCTGATTTTCGTCGAATCCTATCGTAGCGTTCAGACCGTCCCGCTCGACATTGGTGATTTGTGCCGCAACACGTCGAGCCTTTGCAATGACGTCACTCACCTCCCGCTCCGTCAACAACACGAGGCACGAGAAAAAACCCATGACGGAATTGTGGCGCGAACTCTTCTATTGGGCGTACCAGATCGATGGGAGCCACGACATCGGCACGCAGGGGCGCCTCGACAGGTCCAGGACGGTACATCGGTAGGGTCTTGCCGGTGTCAACGGTGCTCAACTGTCCCACGAAGTCAACGATGGAGTCAATGTCGCGGACGAGTTGCTCCATGTCTGCCTCATCCACCAACACAGCCGCCAACTTTGCAATCCGTTGGATCTCCTCCTTGGAGACCGTCACACCGCCTCCACGTCTCGCTCCAATCCGGCGAATCGAACGATCAGTTGCTTAGCGCCAATCTCCTCATCATCGAAATCAACGCTTACCTTGAGATCGCGACCTGAACCAGCCAGCCCACGTATGGTACCGGATCCGAAGTGACGGTGTCGCACACGTTCGCCCTTGATGTATCGCGGCGAATCCTGCGATTCAATGTCGAGGTCGTGTGACTCCTCCACAAACGAGACACTGACACCAGGGTGAAAGCTGGGCTTGGGTAGTGACGGTTTCCGGAACACGGAGAGACCGAACCCGGACGCTGTGCGTCGCTCGTCAACAACGTCCGGCGGTAATCCACGCAAAAACTGCGATGGGATACCGGGAATAAGTTGACCGTTTCGTCGTCTTTGCTTGGCCCACGCGAGATACAGTTTGTCCTGCGCCCTTGTCACGGCGACATAGGCCAGTCGTCGTTCTTCTTCCACTCCTTTCTCCGTGTCAAACGCCCGGCTCAGGGGAAACAACCCTTCCTCCAACCCCGCGACGGTGACAATGGGCCATTCGAGACCCTTGGCTGTATGAACGGTCATCAACGTGACACCATCGGCATCGCCGGATTGTTGCTCGTCGGACGTTTTGAGAACGGCCGTGGCCAAGAACTGTTCCAGTGGCGTCCCATGCTCTTCTTGGTCCAACTCCGAGCGGTCCGCCGCGCTTGATATTAACTCTCGGACATTGTCCAGCCGATCTTGCCCCGTCTGCCCCTCCGCGAGCAGGACACCCTCGTAGTCGATCTCCTCGATGACATTTTCCAGGATCGTCGCGGGGGAAAGTGCCGACGCGTTTGCGCTCAACCGCACCATGAGATCCGAAAAACTCTGGAGTGCTTTTCTTGCCTGTGGTCTGATATCGGGCACACGGTCAGAAATGGCAGCCACATCGAGCAGTGACTTTCCCCATGTTGTGCCGACCTGCTGCACTGTCCGCAACGTGGTGGTCCCGAGCCCCCGACGAGGAATCTGAATGGCGCGAAGAAAGGCTTCGTCGTCGGCAGGATTGACGATCAAACGCATGTAGGCGATCAGGTCTCGAACTTCCCGCCGTGCGTAAAAACTCACTGACCCCACCACACGATACGGTATCATGGCACGTCGGAACGCGTCCTCAATCGCGCGTGACTGTGCGTTGGTGCGATACAGCACCGCGTGATCCCCGTAGGCATACTCGCCGGACGCGGTGTGCTCGCGAGTCTCTCGAGCAATCCATTCCGCTTCGTCACGGTCATCAGCTGCGCACACGATCACAACGGGGTCGCCGGTGAACCGGTTGGTAAAGAGTGTTTTCCCGAGACGCTCCGTGTTGTCGGCTATGATGCCGTTGGCGGCATCCAGGATCATCTTGGTAGATCGATAGTTTTCCTCGAGGCGGACAAGCTTCGTGTCGGGATGATCACGCTGAAAGTCCAACATGTTTCGGACATCTGCACCACGCCAACCGTAGATCGATTGATCGTCGTCGCCGACCGCACAGAGGTCATGATGCTTGGCGCTAATCTGTTTGATGAAGAGGTACTGTGCCCGATTTGTATCTTGGAACTCGTCAACGAGGACCGAATGGAATCGTTCTTGATAATACGCCAACCGGTCCGGGTGCTCGGCGAAAACTTTCAAGGGATGAAGCAACAGGTCATCAAAGTCCATTGCATTCAGGCTGGTCAATTTTTTACCTAACTTCAGGTACACGTCTGCTGCGATTCGTTCGATGGGTGTCTGTGCCTCAGCCGCAAAAACGTCGGGACTGATGAGACGATTTTTTGCGTGAGAGATAATCGAACGTATTCCGCGAGGTGGATGCTCCTTAGGAGAAACACCGGCGGCTTCCAAAAGCCGCTTGACCAACGAAAGCGAGTCTGCCTCGTCGTAAATCGTGAATTGAGAAGTAAAACCGATCAGTGGAGCCTCTCGTCTCAGGAGACGTGCGGCTGTCGAATGAAATGTTCCTATCCAAAGACCTTCCGGTTCACGACCGAGTTGCTTCGTCACGCGTTTACGCATCTCCGCGGCAGCGCGGTTGGTGAAGGTGACCGAAAGAATCTGCCACGGCGACAGTCCTCGTTTCTCGATTAGATGCGCGATACGGGCAGTGAGCACGCGTGTCTTCCCCGACCCTGCACCCGCCACGACCAGTAGTGGACCGCCGTCGTATTCGACCGCTTCGGTTTGTGCCGCATTCAAGCCCGACGTTGTCATCCTGCGTCAGCCGGAAAGGTGCTCACAAACAACGCGCCATTTTCGATCGCTTCGAACCGCAATTGACCCCCGTGTACGTCCTCCACGATCCGATTTGCCAATGCGAGCCCGATGCCCCATCCGCCCGACTTGGTGGTAATCCCCGGCTCGAACAAGTTGCCACGGACTTCGATGCTGACGCCCGGTCCGTCATCCTGGACACGCACTTCAACGAGTTCACCGGTTCGCTGAACGGTCACGTTGATGTTTCCTCCGCGCCCACTCAATGCATCGATGGAGTTTCGTACCAACGATTCAATGGCCCACTCCAGCAACACCACGTCCCCCGATACCATTGGACCTGTCGTTGGCGCGTTTATGTTGATGTTGACCTTGTTGGCGTGTTTTGGAAGCCGCGGCTCAAAATAATTTACGACACGTGCGGCAAGCGAACCCATGGCAACGCGTTCAGGTTTCTTGGGACGTCCTATGCGCTCGAACCGTGACGCAACACGCTCCAACCTGTCAAGGTCAGCACGTAAAAACTTCGCGATCTTTGGCGCGTCAGGTTCGGGGTCTCGCAATCGTTCGATCCACGCTGCCGCACTCATGAGGGGAGTCCCCAATTGGTGGGCGGACTCCCGCGCCATAGCAACCCACAACCGATCACGATGCATGTGAGATGCGGTGCGATACCCCCACCCACCCGCCAGGACTGCCACACCCAACACACCCAATTGAAAAACGGTCAACCAGGTGAGTTTGCGGGCGACGTCGGTGAGACCGTAGTGGATTTGTGAACCGTTGGCCGTTACGACTGGTGGATTGGAACGATCCAGTTCAGACACGTAGCTCGCGATGCGAGGATCGCCGAGTTCGCCTTCCGCACAGGGATCAGGTGCAAACGGCAAATTACTGCATGCACTTATCCGACCACGCTGGTCTGTAACGATGATTTGGATCCCGGTACCACGTATCCGTTCGGCGAGACTCAGGAGGATCCCGGTTTGATCAGAGACATCATCGGTGAGCGCACTGATGATAGAACCGTAGATGGCCGAGTTTGTGCGAGCCTCCCTGCGCAGATGATTCACGATGCTCCAGGCTTGCCACAGGCCGATGCCACCGACCACCGACGCCAAGATCAACGTGATCGTGGGCGCGGCTTCACGTAGTTTCCGTAGCCGCCTAACCACCTTTTGGCGCCAGGCGGTCCGTCCCGATATACGGTTGGAGTGCTTTGGGAATCACGACACTGCCATCGTCCTGTTGATTGTTCTCCAGCAAGGCCACGATAGTCCGCGGTAACGCGACACCGGAGGCATTGAGGGTATGCACGAAGTTTATCTTGCCACCGCCGGTGGGGCGGTACCGAATGTTGGCACGACGTGCCTGAAAATCTGTGAACATGCTAGCACTCGAGACCTCTAACCACGCATCGGCGCCGGCGGCCCACACTTCTAAGTCATACGTCTTCGAGCTTGCAAAGCCTAAGTCACCCGTGGCCAATGCCACGACACGATACGGGATCTCTAAACCTCGGAGTATACGCTCGGCATGGCCCACCAGACGCTCGTGCTCACGCTCGGTTTGCTCGGGGGTGCAAAACCTCACCAGTTCCACTTTGTCGAACTGGTGTACGCGTTGAATACCGCGGGTATCCTTTCCGGCCGCACCGGCTTCTCGGCGAAAACACGGTGAATACGCGGTGTATCCTATCGGGAGTTCGTCTTCGGCGAGAATATCGTCGCGGTGAATGTTCGTAATCGGCACCTCGGCCGTCGGCACCAGGAAGAGACCGTCCCCCGCTGAGTACATCTGCCCTTCGAAGTCCGGTAGTTGCCCGGTGCCAAGTGCGCTGGTCTCATTCACCAGAATGGGCGGCCACATCTCCGTGTAACCGTGTTCGCCGATATGCAGGTCCAGCATGAACTGAATGAGACCTCGGACCAAGCGCGCACCGACACCCGTGTACAGTGGGAAACCGCTTCCGGCTATCTTTGCGCCACGTGGTAAATCAAACACACCGAGCCGCTCCCCCAACGTCCAATGCGGTAGCGGTTTGAACGTAAATGCGGGAAGATCACCCCATGATCTCAGGATCTTGTTTTGAGAGGGATCGCCGACCGGAACATCTTTGTGCGGTAGGTTGGGGACCTTGAGTAAGCCGTCGCGCAACGATCCTTCGATCTCACGCAGTTCTTCATCGCCTGCCTTGATTGCCAAACTCAAATCTTTGAGGTCCCTAAGCAGTGCGTCCACGTCCTCACCGGCTTTTTTCCGGCGCGCTACCTCTTCGGACGCAGTGTTGCGTTCTTTTTTTTGGGACTCGGTCGATTGTAAGACGGTGCGACGCCGCGTGTCGAGTGCAAGGAGACTATCGAGTGATTCGGTAAGGGAAGGATCTCGCGTTGACAGCGCGGCCTTCGTCTCCTTTGGATGGTCGCGAAGGCGTTTGATGTCGATCACGGCTAGCGAATCGGCGTGCCAATTATCAGTTGGCGGTACCCGCAGTTGACGTTGACAAGCGATTCCAAGTCAATGCGACGCTCCACCAGATCAATCTCGAGGACGCGAAACTTGCCATATCGGGGCAATGCGCCCAAAAAGAATGGACATCCGGTCACCGATGGTCGAGACCGAACTACGAAGACCGACTCCAACACAACGACCAGCGCTGAGTCGAGCGAGTATCCGCTGAGCGGGGCTTCATCGATGTCCAGAAAATCGCGATCTTCAGAGAGAATTCCAGCTTCCTGTCCAAGGCCCAAGGCCCCGGTCGGGAAAACGCGAGCGACATCAAGGGTGTCGATGTCGAACGCGAAATCGAACTGGTCGGTCTCCGTGCGAACTTCCAACCCTTGGGCCACGTCGAAGCCGCTTGGGACACCGATGGGTGTGCCCTGCAGGGCAAAAATGCTCACCGTGTCGATGACATTGTCAGCGAAGGGAGCGGGTAGGCCGAGCGGGTCATCGCAGGCAGCGATGGACAGGGAAAGGAACGCGATGGGAAGCGTAAAGCTCAGTCTTTTCAACAACATACCCGCTCGTGAGGTGGCAGAAGATTAGCCACCGGTTAGTGGAGGGTCAAGGCACGTTCGTTGCTTGACTTCGTAACATACCATCTCTACCTTGCCGCCGATGCCCTCAATTCGAGACGTTGTTCAAGCTCTGAGTAAGCGCCAAGGCGTGGATTCCGTTCTCATCATGGGTCGTGACGGATTACCTATAGATTCGGTCTGCCGCGATACCGTTGATGCCGAAGCCGTAGCCGCTTTGGTGCCGGCGCTTGTTGTCTGGGGTGACAAAGTTGGGTCGGCTGCCAGCCGCGGGCCCAGTCGGGCCTCCGTGATTGAGTTTGACGACGGTTTTATCATTATTAGTATCATCACAACAGACGCCATTCTCGCGATTTTCGTCCAACCTAATACCAACGTTGGGTCGCTTTTGTTCGAACTGCGACGATATCAAGCAGCCATAGCCGGCCTGCTCTGAATACTGGATGTCACGTCCGCAGGTGCTCGTCATCGACGACGAGCCACACGTCACTATTTTGATTGAGCTAGCTGGGCGCATGTGGGGTTACGACGTTGTCGGGGCCCGGTCGATCAACGAAGGCAAAGCGGTGCTCGCAAAATACCCGGAAGCACGACTCCTCTTTCTTGATGTGATACTGCCTGACGGCTCTGGGTTGGATCTCCTGCAAGAGCTGCGGCAAACCCCTGCCTATAAGGAATTGCCAATTGTTGTCCTCACCGGCATCGGACAGGATGATGTGATCGAACAAGTCGAAGGTGCCGGCGCCCGTTGCATGACAAAGCCGTTCAGTCCCACGAAGCTCGGCAAGATGGTCGCCAAAATGCTCGACATCGATCCCGAATAGTGCCGCGCTGGGCGATTGTCCTGGCCGGCGGTTCGGGCAGCCGATTCTGGCCTCTCTCCACACCACACACACCGAAGCAGTTTTTGGCACTTGCCGGCGATCGGTCGTTATTGCGTGAGACGGTGGATCGGCTTGATGGCTTAGTGACCCGTGAACGGACACTCGTGGTCACGGGTGAACCGCACGCGGCGCGTACACGCGAGCTTTTGTCTGATATCCCCTCTGAAAACGTGTTGGCGGAGCCTCGGGCGGCGTCTACAGGTCCCGCGTTGACATGGGCGAGCCACCATGTACGGGCGCGCGACCCAGACGCCTCCATGATTTCGGTCCATTCAGATTCACATATCGACGACGCACACGCATTCCGGCGAGACGCTTCGAAGGCTTTAACGGTCGCGGAAGACCATGATGTCTTGGCCACGATTGGGATCGTGCCAACCCGTCCCGATATTGGTTACGGCTACATCGTTCCTGGCACACCCCTTTCCGAGACCGCCACCAACGTTCACCGTTTCGTGGAAAAGCCAACAGCCGAAGTGGCTGCATCGCTCATTGCGCGGGGTGGGTTGTGGAATTGCGGGCTTTTTGCTTGGACCGCCACACGCTTCTTCAAAGAGACGCAAGAACACGCGATTGAAATAGCACCGCACCTCCCAATGTTAGATCGTGGGAATCTCGGCTCATTTTTTCGAGATGTGCAGTCGGTGGCAATCGATGTCTCGCATTTTGAGCGTAGCAAACGGGTGGCCGTGATTCCCGCGTCGTTCACGTGGGATGATGTTGGGACGTGGGCAGCTCTGTCGCGTGTGAGACCAACAGACGCCCACGGTAACGTCAACGTGGGAGATGTAACATCTGTCGATAGCGACGACTGTATCGTGTGGGCACCTAACGAGCGGGTTGCCCTCTACGGCGTAACCGGGCTCGTCGTGACACGTGCGAACGGAGTGACACTGGTCACGACACGCGAGGCCGCCGTCAAACTCAAGGAGTTTGTCGAGACCCTTCCCGAGAATTGGCGTGAGCCGTAGCCACTAACTATCGTACCCTAGACCACAACATGCCCCAGCTATTTCTACTAGACCCACCACCTGCGCCGGAATGGCTTCCGTTTGCCACGTGTCGACCCGTGTCTGAAACGCGTGCCGGCGCTTGGCTGATTCGCGAACGATGGGAGGCCATTGCGGGCGATGGAACGACCGCAATCTTTGCGCCGGAACACCTCCATGCTTTCGTTGAGGATGGTGTCCCTCCGGTTCAAGCACCGAACGAGGTGACCGGGCCGGCACTCATCGGTCTGACGTCGTTTGCGCCCACGGGGGTTGCTCCCGAACTGGGAGATGAACCTGCAACGTTGATCAACGACGGGGAAACCGTCGGTTGGTGGGTGCCCGCAGGTCAAACCTGGCATCACGAGGACACACCAACGGGCGATTCGATCGAAGTCGCCGGCATCCCGCTCAATGGTGCATTCGATCTTGTCACGGCTTTGGAATATTTTCTGGTCGCCGACGTTATGGATTTTACGTCTGAAGGCGGCGACGAACTGCCAGATGGGTGTGTTGTGATCGGCGACCCTTCGGACGTCGTAATTCTCGGCGCGGCCGTCGAACCCGGTGTGACATTCGATGTTCGCGAAGGTGCGGTGGTGATTGAACAGCATTCCTATGTCAAAGGTGGTACGCGGTTCGAAGGCCCCGTATACGTCGGGCCGGGCACCGAGATCCTCGGTGGCTCAATTAGGTGGAGTTCGTTTGGCCCACGATGTAAGGTCCGGGGCGAGATTTCCAACAGCACGTTCCTCGGTTACGCGAACAAAGCTCACGATGGATTCCTGGGCCATTCCGTGGTTGGGCGTTGGGTGAATTTGGGCGCCGATACCGTGACATCGAATCTCAAGAACACGTATGGCAACGTGCGTCTCGACGCCGCGGGAACACGCGTCGAAACTGAACGACAGATGCTTGGGTGTCTTTTTGGCGACCACGCAAAAACGGCCATCGGTACGTTGATGCCCACCGGTGCCATCGTAAGCGTCGGTGCAAATGTGTTTGACGGAACACGTGCCCCCAAATACGTTCCACCGTTTGCGTGGGGGAACGACGGAAAGGTCATGCATAAAGAGGGATTCTTAGAAACCGCATCGCGTGTCATGCCACGTCGTAAGGTGGACGTGACCGACGCGGTGCGGGCCGCGTTGGAAACGATCTACGACCGTGCCCTGAATACATGAAACTCACCGTGCTCGGTTCGGGAAGTCGCGGCAACGCGTTCCTTTTGAGCGCGGCTGGCTGTACCCTCCTCATCGACGCCGGTTTCGGTCCGAGAGTTTTGATGAAACGCGCACGGGCGGCGGGAGTACCGCTCGACGCGCTTTCTGGCATCGTGCTTACCCATGAGCACGGGGACCATTCGAAGGGCGCGCAGGGTGTGGCGCGACGAACGGGTTGTTCGGTCTATGCGTCTCGCGGAACCCTCACTGCCATGCGGGAAGAGTTGGCGCCAGTTTCCCAAAAGCCCTTGGATCTGCACCGGACGGCACACATCGGACCGTTTCGAGTGAACGCAAGCCTGATTAGTCACGATGCCTTTGAACCAATTGCGGTTGCCGTGACGGGTCCGGGGAACCGAGCGAAGGTTGGCATTGCCACCGACCTCGGCCGGATCACACGTGGCGTACAGTACCTCATGAAGGATGCTACGTGTCTGTTGGTAGAAGCCAATCACGATGAAGTTCTTCTGCGTGGTGGACCCTATCCTCCTACCGTCCGACAACGAATCGGAGGCTCGCGAGGCCACCTTTCAAACCGTGCTGCCGGTGAATGGCTGGCCGAACTTTGTCACCCCGACCTGAAGTGCATTGTACTAGTTCATCTAAGTGAAATGTGTAACGAACCTGACCTCGCCCGTGACGAGGTAAGATTTCACTTGGCACGAAAACAGTTTAAAGGGCGACTACTTGTGGCGGACCAGGATGCGCCTATGGAGACAATGCAAATTGCGTCGGATCCGATGCAACTGGAGTTGGGAGTTGGTTGACCTGTGATGGTCAGGACGTGAGTTGACGAATCCCGGTACAGGCTAATTTTGACCTTTGGGACTTGGATGCCGCGGCAAAGTCAGCACTCTTACTCGATTATTACGAACTCGGCGATTAAAGGTACTGGCTCCCAAACGGCGCCATACAGCGTCCGACCATCCTTGCTCACGGCGATCCGGTACACCTCCCGGTCTAGCACGACCTCCTGCCGAAATACACCGTTCCAGTCGAATATATGCACCAGCCGAGGCAATCTATCCTCTCCTCTGGCGGAGCCATCAAACAGTGCGTAGACGAGCGAGTCCGTGGCAGTAACTGAAATGTAGGCTCGTTCGTGCGCATCATCATACCGCAGCGACTGCCCATCTCGTATGAGTCGAAAACTCGGTTCGGTGTCTCGCGGTCCCCGGCCAACGGCATAGGGTGTGCCGTCCATTGTAAAGAAGCTGACCCTATTCCAGTTGTAATACACAGCGGCTATGCGAGTTTGAGACGGATTGACCACAACGAACGTGCGGTTCATGGTCCGACGGGGCGCGGAACTCGCCACTTGCTCCACTCCAAAAGGTTGCTGAACTTCGATTTCGCGCATGTTGAAACTGTCTCGGTGAAACACGGCTAACGGTCCCGCGAAGAAACGTCCGCCTCCGATGATCGTGTCGCCCCATCGCAGCGGGTACCCTAGTCGTGCGTCAACGTGGAGACGGTGCTCCTCGGTGAGTTCCAATAGTCCTAGGTCTAGTTTGATCAACCGCACGTTGGCGACATCATACCACCACACGTCCCCGTCTTGCTCGAAGCTCCAATAAGGGCTCATGAACTCATTAGGACCCTCACCGTGTTGACCGAGGCGGGTTACTTGACTGCCCGTTGAGCGATCGAAAATAACCAGGTGAGGAGCAATGCGGAGATCTGCGGCTAGCAGATATCTGTCAGTAGCTTGTAAAACTCCGATATTTGCGAAGCTCTCGGATTCCCCCAGTGTTCGTTTTGTACCCACGGTATCATCTGGCACTCCGATGGCGGTGTTTGGGGCTGAGCAACTTGGAATGATCACGGACGACAATACCCACCACCATCTCGCCATGTCCCTCTTCGGTGCATTCATTGCGATATGCCCAATTCAAGTCTCACGTCGTCGAGAACCACTCCGCCCACGCGGTCGTCAACCGCAATGCCGCTCCATTCACAAAAACGTTCACTGACAATCACTCGGCGGCGGGAGGGGTCGGTGCAGGGCTCGATTTCGAGGGGCATTCGAATACCTGGCGGTGCAATCAGTTGATGGGAAGATTGGAACGATTCCCGTGATCCACACGGTGGATCATGCGCTTGAACGTCAGGATCAGACCGGCACCGGCTCATTCTCATCGACATACGCCAGCCTCGGCTCCCAGGTGTGCATCATACGCGTGAAAGCATGCGCAATTTGACCGTCAAACTCCGCACCGGATCTTTCCTCTAAGTACGCCAGCACCTTGTCCGGCGGCCATGCATCCCGGTACGGTCTGGTCGTTCGCAGGGCATCATACACGTCACAGACGTGAACCAGTTTGCTTGCGTGGTGACACTCGCGACTGTACTTCATTCTCGGGTAACCACCGCCATTGAGCATGATATGATGCTCGTAGGCGACGACGGCGGCCAAGTCCATGTCCTGCTCGGCCTTCAAAATGATACGCGCACCCTCGACGGGGTGTGAGTTCATTATGGCGCGTTCGCTTTCGTTTAACTTGCCCGTTTTGTTCAAGACGTCATGAGGGATCGTAACCTTGCCGAGGTCATGCATGAGTCCGGCAATCCCAAACGCCCGGACGTCTCGAGCACTCAGCCCGAGCCATTCAGCAAGACCCATCGTCAAGACACTGACATTCATTGAGTGCGTGGTGGTGTACTCGTCAAAGTTCCGCAGACGCAACAGGGGCATCACGAGATGCTGGTCGCCGTGCATGGCAACGGCGAGCGCGCGAACGACCGCCTCTGCCTCGCCGAGCGGTACACCACGTCCCGAGGTGACCTCGTTGTGCATCCACCGGATGGCCTCGGCTTCTTCGCCGAGTGTGAATGAAATCGTGGCTTCCGTTATTTCCTGTGGGAGCCCTTCTTCGCCCTCGAGGCCAACAATACCCCATTTGATACCGGCGGGGCGTGTCTGACGCGCTTCTGTGGTGTCGATGGCTTGATACGTCATACGTGCTAGTACATCGTCCAAGAATTCTTCCAATTCCCCACGTGTAACCTCGTCGTTGATCTCCAACCGCTGAACCCCGACATCCGACATCCGTCTGCTCCAACCCCATTCTTCGAACTCCCGTAACGGTCTATCGGCGTAAATCACTTCATCACCGAGAAACGAAAATGCGGGGTTGGCGTCTTTACTCATGAGGTCGAAGAGCCCTTGGAACGCATTGTCCAACGCGCGTTCGCGCGACACATGCCCCTCGGGGTAAAGTGAAAGCGCCGAAAGTGCTTGTGCGAATGCGTGTAGGAAACCGACCGCTTCAGTTGTCAATTTGATCTCACCGTTGGATGACCTGAGGCTGCCGCGGCGATCTCGGAATCTTTTGACGAGCCAGCCCGGACAAGCACGTCTCTCACCTTTCTGTGATCCTTGAACTCAACGAGCGCACGCAGCGCAGCCAAATAGGGAGCCGATTTATGTGGATCTCTCCAACCCAGCAGCGTTTTCTTCGGAGCGGCCAGTTTTAGCAAAACATCCAATGCTTGCACATTACCCAACATGCCCAGGACACGGATTGCGGCGACGCGTTGATCGTCCGACAGACCATGTGCAGCCCGAGATATCACCAGCGGTACGGCAGCTTTTGGGCAGTCAATCAACGCCGATGCCAACCCCAGCCGCACGGTCCGCTCATCGGAGTCCGAGATGGCTCGGCAGACCGCTCGTTCCCGGTGGTTCGGACTGTCGATCAAGATGCGTAACGCCTCTCGACGTACACGGTCATCTGGGTGTCGAAAGAAGTCGTCCGGTCTGAATCCTTCCGGAACTTCGGGCAAAGAGCCGATGATCGTCAACATGTTCCGCTGTACAAACCAGCGGCTATCCGCGAGTCGCGCCACCGCGAACGCCGCCACCGAGGGGCCCATGTCTTTTAACCGGTCGAGTAACACACGGCGTGTTTGTCGCGAATCAGATTCGGTCAAGGCCTCAATCATCGGTTCGACCGCCTTCGGTCCGAGTCTCGGCAATAACCCGTCCAGCGCCTCCACATCAATCGGTTCCTGCGAGAGGATTGGGCCGAGTCGCTCTGAGGTTGCCAGGTCACCCCAGATTGCGCCGGTCACCGACGGAGCATCGGCCTCTTCCATGACATCGACCAGCCATTTGAGCTGCTGGGTATCCACCAGCTCATCCACGGCGTGCATCACGGTTGGGCCGGTGGTGTTTACTTCGAGCGCCATCTGAATGACCCTGCGTGGCTCAGGTGCGTGGGAACGATCAGGAGAAACCCGATACATTGGCGTGTTGCGGGCCATCCGTCGTAATGCGGACGTATACTCATCCGGGTTGGGATCGATCAATGACCAGCCCTCAATCATCTGCGAAATTTGCTCCCGCACCGATCTGTCGGCCGCGCGACGCCGACTGCGGGAGCCGGTCTCGCTGTGATGCGCGAGCTTCTGAAGGATGCGAAGGAACGAATGCGAGATGCTTTGCTGCTGTGATTGGCTGGCTGCGTGCGCGAGTTTGATGACGGCGTCCACCGACATGCCTTGGGCCGCGTCAATCAAAAACTGACGACGCTGTTGCCGGTCACCGCCCATGGACATGATCTGCTGCAACGTGGCAGGCTCCAAGTGCGAGATCAGCTTGGACATGCGGCTCTTCAGCGCGAGCGCGTCGGTACCACCGGCAGACTTCAGCTCTTCAGCGATCTGCATGAGATAACCGACGATGACTTGATCGTATGCCCTACCCCGCGGGTGATCTGACAATGCGCGAGCGACGACTGACGGTTCCGCTTCTAAGTCTTCTTCGCTGTCATCAATTTCTTCCAGCGCCAACGCGGCGCGCGCCAAACCAACCCAGAGTTGCGCAGACCGGGTTCGCGCAAGTTGATATTCATCGTCATCGTCGAGGTCCTCGCCGAGGATCTGCAATCGATCGTAGGCAACCGGATACATTTTTATGTGTGGAAGTGACGTCAGCTGGTCAGCGTCACGCTCGCCCAGTGGTTGCTGCTTCGATGCATCTGCGGCGACGAGTCGCAGAAACCCCTCGATTGAATAGGTGGTCACACCCCGAGTGAATGCGATCGCGCCAAGTTCGTGTTCGTGTAACCGTGCGGAGAGGTCTGATAACACAGGGTTCTTGGAGTCCGTCGCCACGCCTTCAATGACAAGTTGTTTTCTGGCAACACCGATTGACAGTGACGTCTTGTTCTCCAACAGCGACCCCAATCGGGCCGCCACGGCGTCCGCGGCCGGTGCCAGCAGCGGATGGTCTACGGGATACATTGCGTGTTTGTGAATGGCGATCGAGAGTTCGATCAAAAAGTCGGCGAGTTCGCGCGACAACGCCGCTGCCGCTCTCGCATCGATGGCAGTTTTCTCGCCCGGCGCTTCGGGTGTTTCGGCCTTGGCCCCCCCCGGTTCTGACTCCAAAGCCCTTAGAAAGTAATCCGCCGATCAGCCGGTGGTGCCGGTGGTACGTCAACTCCGGCGGGTAGCGGCGTGGGCGGTCCGACGAACTCCAGTTCCATGGGCTCTTCCAGGTCACCCCCGGACAGGGTAAGTCGGTTCCGATCCCGTGCGAAACCGTAGACCATCCATTCTTCGCCGAAGGCGATATGGATTGAATCTGCGACGATGCGCCAACGAACCGTCTCATCACCCACGGAGGCAGACGAATCGGCTCTGACGATGACCTCCGTTGGACCGTCAGGTGTTTCGGCCCTCCAAACGCCGTTCAGGTCCACCGTGGTTTGGGCGCTTGCCACCACGGGCAGAACCAGAAGAGGAACGAGAATGAAGGAGCTTATTTTCACCATGATCACAATCTATCCGTTGGTCGCAATTCTTGCCATGCTAACGATTTACAGCCTTGACGCCGCTCTAGAGCAGAGCAACGGTCTCAGCCTTAACGTGGACGACTACTCGTAAACCAAAAACCCCCGGTTGGATCCGGGGGTTTTGGCGCTGCTTGGTGATCGGCGGGTTAGTACATTCCGCCCATGCCACCCGGTGGTCCCGCAGGTGCGGGCGCCTCGGGCTCTTTCTTCTCAACCACGACGCACTCGGTGGTCAACATCAGACCCGCGACAGACGCGGCGTTCTGAAGAGCCGTCCGTGTGACTTTGGTTGGGTCAATCACACCGGCTTTGACCAAATCCTCGTATTCGTCGGTCGCAGCATTGTAGCCGTAATTCTTCTGCTTTGAGTCGCGGATCTGTTGCACAATGACCGATCCCTCGACACCAGCGTTCAGGGCAATGATGCGCAGAGGCTCCTCGACGGCACGACGTACAATGTCGATGCCGAATTGTTCATCCGGATCATCGACGTCGAGTTTGTCGAGCTGTGACTGCGAGCGAAGCAGCGCCACGCCGCCACCGGGAACGATGCCTTCTTCGACCGCGGCACGTGTTGCGTGCAATGCATCCTCGACCCGAGCCTTTTTCTCCTTCATCTCGGTCTCTGTCGCGGCGCCAACGTTGATGACGGCAACACCACCGGCCAACTTCGCCAATCGTTCCTGAAGCTTTTCGCTGTCGTAGTCGGACGTACTCTTGTCGATGGCCGCTTTGATCTCTTGAATGCGACCCTTGATGTCTTTGTCTTTTCCGCCACCGTCAACAATGGTGGTGTTGTCCTTGTCGATGACGATGCGCTTGGCCGAACCGAGATCGTTCAAAACAGCGTTCTCAAGTTTGAAACCAACTTCTTCGCTGACAACTTGGCCGCCGGTCAACACTGCGATGTCCTGCAGCATGGCCTTCCGGCGATCGCCAAAGCCCGGCGCCTTTACCGCAGAGACCTTGAGTGTGCCACGAATCTTGTTAACGACCAAAGTCGCGAGTGCCTCGCCCTCGACGTCTTCCGAAATGATCAGAAGCGGACGACTTGTTTGCGCAGCCTTCTCCAAGATGGGCAACAGGTCCTTCATCGCCGAGATTTTCTTATCGTGAATCAGGATGTACGCATCTTCCAGACTCACTTCCATCTTCTCGGGATCTGTCACGAAGTAAGGTGACAGATACCCACGGTCGAACTGCATACCGTCAACCGTTTCGAGTTCCGTGTCCAAGCCGCGGGCCTCTTCCACCGTGATGACGCCGTCTTTGCCAACTTTCTCCATCGCCTCCGCGATGAGTTCGCCGATTTCCATGTCGCTGTTCGCGGAGATGGCAGCCACCTGAGCGATCTCCGTCTTCCCCTTGGTGGGGACAGAGAGCTTTGCCAAATCGTCAACGACCTGATCAACCGCGCGGTCAATGCCACGTTTGATGGCCATCGGGTTTACACCCGCCGTCACGCTTTTGAGACCCTGAGTGTAAATGGCCTGAGCCAACACGGTCGCCGTGGTGGTCCCGTCACCTGCGTCGTCAGAGGTTTTTGTCGCAACTTCCTTGACCATCTGAGCACCCATGTTCTCAACCGGATCGGGCAGCTCCACCTCTTTCGCGACAGTCACACCATCTTTTGTGATGGTAGGGCTACCGAACTTTTTGTCGATCACGACGTTGCGGCCCTTGGGACCGAGTGTGACCTTGACCGCATCAGCCAGTTGGTCAACACCGCGCTTCAGCTGCGCACGCGCGTCGATATCGAAATGCAATTCCTTCGAAGTTCCCATCGATAAAGCTCCTTGACGCGACGTTTTTAGCCGATGACGGCCAGAACGTCAGATTCTTTGATGATCAGGTATTGTTCCTCGTCGACCGTCACTTCGGTGCCGCTGTACTTGCCGTACAACACGGTTTGGCCAACGGCCAGGTCCATCGGGACGCGCGCACCTTTTTCGTAGCGGCCGGGACCTACCGCAGCAATGAGACCCTGCTGTGGTTTTTCTTTTGCGGTGTCGGGAATGTACAAGCCGCCGCGCATGTTCTCAGTCTCCTCCAATGGAGTGATCACAACGCGGTCCCCGAGTGGCTGGACGCCGAGCTTCTTCTTGGTTTTCGAAGCAGTCGCCATGTTCGCCTATGCCTCCGATAGCGTAAGTACCTTGAATGTATGAACTTATGAAGTTTGCAATCAACTAGCACTCAATCTAGTTGAGTGCTAGTGGCAAGTATAATAGATAAACACACTCCGATTCTCAACCCCCACACGATCCCGCCGCGCGATCAAACGTCCCGACGTCATCCGACGGCGTGAGTCGGACACGTGGC
>JAZDDD010000266.1:0-4368 GCA_036679545.1 Gemmatimonadota bacterium
GTTGTGATTAACACGAGACCGCACGTGATTAGTACAATTCCTAGCCTACGCATCGGAGGATCTCCCAATTAACATTATAGCTCCTACGCTATTATAGCACGTGCGCTATATGTTGTCAAAGGGGGGCAATCCCAAACGTACACCGACGACACCCGACCAACCGGGATCGGCAAGGCCTATACGCCCGTTTGACCTCTTGTCGATTGAACGTTCAAACACCCTCGTTTCCGTCTTGCGGCACCCACGGCTCTTCTGATGGAGAAGACCACGCATCGAGTGCTTCAACTCGTTCTGCAAGTGCCCGCACGGCGTGGCGTACCATCGATGGTAGTCGAATGGCTTCGCCTGCCCTGACCAAAAACACTTCGCCCTCGACATCAAACTCTAACGTTCCCTCCATCACATACGTGATCTGTTCACTCTCGTGTTTATGGGTCTGAAACGTCACCTGAGGTTCTACCCTGAACCGAGTCAGCATCACTCGAGGCAAACGTACCGACCAATACTTCGCACCCGGAAGAGCCTCACGGAGAGTTAATTCGCCAACCGTATATACTCGAACGTTGTTTTCCATATTTATTTCCATCCCTCGCCGAGAACCACTAGTTGCCGCATGTCGCCTACTCATTGGATGCCATCGGTTCCGCCGTGCTACACACACCGGTCTCAGGCAACGTTAGCTGGACTTCCCTGGCAGCCTCCCAATCGCCACGAATCGCAGCAACCACTGATCGAACTTGTTCATAACCAGTCAACAACAAAAACGTGGGAGCCCTCCCATAGCTCTTCATCCCCACAAGAAAAAATCCAACCTCCGGATGTTGCAGCTCGTGCGCGCCATGCGGCGGCACCGTACCGCACGAGTGAATATTGGGATCGATAAGCGGGCCCAACGCTTCGGGACTCTCCGTCGAGGCATGAGTGCGCAATCTAAGTTCCCCCAGCATGGCTAGATCAGGTCGGTACCCCGTCAGTCCTACGATTTGGTCTATCTCCGATAGGCGTTGGACGTCACCGCACACTTCAAAAAAACCGTTGGTGTGACGCACCTCTTCGATCCGAAGATCGTTAACGATCGTCACGAGATTGTTCCGGACTAGCCGCTCAACTACCGTACCCAAACGGCCACGCGCAGCAAGTTGATCCGCCGCTCCGCCACCAAACCGGGGCATACCGCCTCGTAGCCCCCAAAGGATTTCTGTGCCGTCCGTGTTTGGTACCAATTCGATAAGCGCCAACAACGCATTGAACGCCGAGTCGCCGCCACCAACCACCAAGGTTCGCTTTCCGGCAAAGCGATCACGGTCCCGGCCATGAACGTGGGGCACGCCCCAAAATATTTCCTCTCGCAACCGACACTCACCTATCGCGGGCAAGCCACCCGCTCCCAAAGGGTTTGGGTTGTTGAACGTACCGGAAGCATCAATGACAGCTTTGGCGGCAACGTCTTCTTCTTCGCCACGTTGGTTTATGCTTCGAACGAGAAAGGGGGTTGTGTGACGATTTCGATCACTCAGGCGGTCTGCACCGAAACGTGAGATCCCCGTCACCTTGGTATCGTACCTCACCACGCCCTTCAACAAAGGCAGTCTCGACATGGGCATGACGAGTTTATCAACCAGTTCCGAACCGGTTGGCAATCCGTCGGGATCGGGCTCCTGCCATCCATCGCGCAGCAAGTGCGTTCGTACTACCTGGTCAACGTTATATTTCCATGGGGAAAACATGCAGACGTGACCCCACGCTTGGACCGCAGCGCCAGCGTTTTCACCACGCTCCATGACAATCACAGGTTGCGACTCAGCGGCCAGGTGGATCGCGGCGACGAGGCCTATTGGTCCGGCTCCAACAACCACGACAGGTAAATCTGCGTCGCTGGAACGGTTTGCGCGTTCAAACATCAGGTCTTTCCTCGGATAGAGTGGGAGAGGGTTTCACACACACGGCCTCCAGCGCTACCAATAGGTCATCCACGATGTCCACCGCACGTTCGAGTCCGACTGACAATCGTATGAGACCGCCCGTTACGCCGACGTCTTGGCGCTGGGATTCCGTCAACGAGGCGTGGGTCACGGTCGACGAGTGTTGAATCAACGTTGCGACGTCCCCAAGTGAGGTCGCGGGAGAACACAAACGCACTCGTTGAATGACACCGCGGGCTACCTTCGAATCACCAACATCGAACGCCACAATGCCACCGGCACCGTTCATTTGCCGTACCATGAGATCGTGTTGCGGATGGGAAGCAAGACCGGGATAGTGTACCGCCATCACGCCGCGTGCTCCTTGCAGCGCTTGGGCCACGGCCAACCCGTTTTCGTTGTGACGGGCCATACGCACGGGCAGCGTCCGGATGCCTCGCAACACGAGCCACGCGGAAAACGGCGACAACACCGCACCCAACACTTTGTTCACGTGCCAACGGATCTGTCTTACAACATCCGCCGTGCCCACAACGACACCCGCCATTGCATCGCTATGCCCTCCCAGATACTTCGTACCGCTGTGAACCACGACGTTGGCGCCCCAATCGAGTGGTCTTTGGTTAACCGGGGTGGCAAACGTGTTGTCCACGACGAGTGGTACGTCGTTGTCCGCGGCGATCTTCCCAGCCGCCGCCAGATCGGTAAGCCGCAATGTGGGATTGCTCGGTGTCTCGACGTATATGGCTTTTGTTTCGGGGGTTACGGCCCGGGCAATGTTCTCGGCGTTTGTCTGATCAACTCGTGTTACCAAAACCCCGAACGGCTCGAGGAAACTGTCCAAGAGAGTAGCAGTAGACGTGTACACCGCCGACGGCGCAACGACATGATCCCCGGGACGTGCCATTGCCAGAAGAGTGGCCGAGATAGCCGCCATGCCCGACGCAAGGGCGATAGCATCTTCACCCCCCTCAAGCTCCGCCATCGCACATTCCAACGCACGTTGAGTCGGACCACCCATCCGACCATAGAAATATCCATCCTCAACACCCTCGTGTACGTTGGTCGCGAGGTCTGGATCATTGTACCGATACGTCGTCGAGTGGTTTATCGGCGTCGAAAGTCCGTGTAGCGGGTTGTCGATATCGAGGCCAGCGTGGACCGCCGTCGTAAAAACGCGATCCCAATTTCTGCCGGACCGGCTTGCATTCGACTCTTTGGGAAGACGCTCCATGTACCGCGCTTGGTGCAATTAGCCAGGGACACTCGGAAGTGTACGAGTTGCTCTCGACAATTATAATCGTATTTTTACGATCACACAACTCAATCACAACCCGCGGCAACTTAATGTCGCCCTAGGGATGAATCGTTTCACTCATTCGCCATGACCAATGGGATGACTGCGGAGTTTGCGGTACCACCACGAGAGATCATGCCATCGACCAAACTTGTGGCCTACGGACGGAAATACTCCGATCCGTTCGAACCCCATAGCCCGATGGAATAACTCGCTGCTGGGATTCGGTAGCGTCACACCTGCGTACGCATTGCAGAAGCCGCGGTCCGAAAGACGATGAAACAACTCGCCGTACAGTAAACGGCCAAGGCCAGTGCGTCGGCATTCCTCCTTCACGTACACGGATGATTCAACGGAGTATCGATACGCCCCCCTCGCCCGATGTTGGGTTGCGTAGGCGTACCCCATCACCTCACCGTCATTCACCCCAACCAACCAAGGGTGGCTCTCGAGGCCACCCACAAGTGTCGCTTGAAACTGTTCCACTGACGGTGTTTCCAATTCGAATGAAACTGCCGTCTTGCGCACGAACGGTTCGTAGATAGCCAACATTTGCCGAGCGTCGTCGCCGACCGCGTCTCTGATGGACGTTTTCTGCATGGTCCCTCCGTCTTAGAACAAGCACCGCATCACCCATACGTCTGCCGCAACCCTCTTACTTTCTCCACTCGTTTCGCCCACTGTTATTATCGTATTTTTACGGTTATTATGAAGGGCAACGCCAACCCCTTGTTGACATAGGGGTCACCGTAACGACGCCAATAATATCGGCGGGCCTCGTCATGAGACGCGGTATAGATATGAGGAAAGGAAAAAGCGATGCTGCCCGATCGACAGATGGAACGTTGGAATGCATTTTACAGCTCCGCCCGCCACAACAGTGAACTCGACGAGAAAACAACACTGCTACTTCATTTGGCAACCGCCATGGCTATAGGCTGCCGCCCGTGAATGGTTTCCTACCTCGGCGTGGCCGAGGATCAAGGGATCACTCAAACTGAGATCGGCGCGACCGAGGCCATCGTTATGGCGGTGTCCGCCGGACGCGTGCGCGCCCAAGTTCACGAGGCAACCACGATCAGTACGCGCGATGAGACTAAAAATTGTCGGACACCACCGACTTGAACCACGCCACGGCATCGTTGTCGA
>JAZDDD010000267.1:0-8759 GCA_036679545.1 Gemmatimonadota bacterium
GTTTCGCGAGATACCCATTTCACTAGCAAGCCGAGCAGCGGCATCCCGGCCGGTCTGACCCGAATCGAGTAACGCCTGGCCGTGCTTGCGGGCCTCCGCCTCATCAAAAAGCCGTGTGACCGGCCTCTGACCGGCAATCACCAACGTGACCTCACCTCTCGGTGGATTGTCCCGATAGTAACCCGCCAGGTTCGACAGGGTCCCGCTGCGAATTTCCTCGTGTAACTTCGTAAGCTCACGCGCGACAACGGCTTCCCGTTCTGCTCCGCACCACTCCGCCAGTTCTTCCAGTGTTCCAATCAAGCGATTCGCGGCTTCATATAGCACGACGGTCCAGGGGCTTTCAGCAATGCCATCTATCAGTCGTCTTCTCTCGGACCCGCGTCGCGGAAGAAAGCCGAGAAAGGTGAAGCGATCGCCAGCCAAACCGGAGACACTGACTGCTGCGACCACGGCGGACGGGCCCGGTATTGCCGTCACGACAACCCCCCTTGCCCGTGCTTCGACTACGAGTGAACACCCCGGATCGCTGACCGTTGGCGTACCGGCGTCCGATACGAGCGCAACGTCCGTACCGGCGGCGAGGAAACCCAAGATTTCTTGGAGACGGCCATCCCCGGAATGACTATGAAAACTCAGAACTCTCGGATTCGCTCCGATGTGATCGAGCAAAATGCGGGAACGGCGGGTGTCCTCCGCAGCGACAACGGGCACGTCACATAGGATGGTTTTCGCTCGCTCGGTCAGGTCGGCGAGATTACCAAGCGGCGTAGCGACGACGTGCAACGTTCCGGGATTCATTCTGAGGGGCCCACGAAGATCTCACTGCCGAGGCAGGTAGGTGTGGGCGGGAAAAAGACACTTCCCGCCCACGAGCCATGGTGTGGTTGCCTAACCGACGTGTTCTTCGATCTTCTCGACTAACTGGGCCCTCGGGACCGCACCGACGACGGTATCGATATGCTGACCACCCTTGAAAAAAAGGACGCTCGGGATTGAACGAACATTGAACCGCATGGCGGTCTTTTGGTTCGCGTCAACGTCGAGTTTGGCAACTTTTAACTTGCCATCGTACTCTTGGGCGAGTTGTTCGACGACGGGTGCAATGACTTTGCATGGGCCACACCACTCGGCCCAAAAATCGACCATTGCGAGCCCATCATGCTTCTCGATTTCGCTCTCAAAGTCGTCATCCGTTACCTGCGTAAGGTTCGAAACTGACATCTTGTGTTCTCCACGATTACGTTGTGCCGGCTCCCGCGGGAGCCACTAGAAAGACTACCAATCAATGCCACGGAGGCTTTGTGAACCATCCGCAAACAACAGTTGCTCATATCGGCGTCGCCGTACCGGATGTATCTGAGGCTATTGCCTTTTATCGCGACGTCCTCGGTGCAACACCCAAAGCACCCGAAAAGGCGGACGGCGCCACCATCATTTCACTTCCGTTTTCCGACGTGGACGTCGAGCTACTCCAGCCGGAACGGCCAGGATCGCCCATCGCCAAGTTCATCGAGAAACGAGGTGCGGGCATCCATCATATCTGCTTCCGTGTACCAGACCTCGATGCCGCGCTTGATCGGTGCCGTACCGAGGGGTACCGACTCGTCGATATTGAACCACGATCCGGAGCCCATGGTCGCCGAATCGCGTTTGTCCATCCAAAATCCACGAACGGGATCTTGCTCGAACTCACAGAATAAGAAACGCGCTGGCTAATTGTGGAGTTCCGGGCCCGTTGGACACGCACGTGCGGGATTTCCCGCCTGGGCCAGATCGATGTTCTCGATCAGCCAAGCGCCGCGGAATTGGACGAGCGCAAACGGGACCACAGGATTGCAATTTCGACGTGTGATGCGAATCTGAAACCGGGCGCCATCGCTATCGCGGGAAAGGAACGCACCGTCGGCGACCTGAATAACGTAAGCATCGTGGCGGAGATATATCTGCATCAAACGTAGCCGCTGTTCGGCGACGACGGGATCCATGTCAAAGGCTGCGGGCCCGTCTTTTGTGCCCCACAGCCGGCTCATCACCGCGAGATCATCACTCTTGACCGCTGACATGAAAAGCTCAATCGTCGATCGAGGGTCGCGTTGCTCGGGAAAGACCTCACCCGGAGTCGGAGAACCCGAACAGGCGAAGGAAAATAGGAGCGCCAACGATCCAACTTGTGCGCGGCGCGCCTGGGCTATCTGGAATGCGGTCGTGGAATTCACTTGGTTACCGAACCTAAATGGATATTGAAGGCAAATCAACGACGCAGGCTCTATATGAAAAAAGAATCACTGGCGACCTTGGGTGCAAAATCAGGGTAGGCGTCGTGACCGGCATCGAAAATGCAAGCCGTCGGATGAAGGGACTCATCACGACCAATCGAATTTGACTAAACTACTGTAGAACCTTAGCTTAGCCTGTCCCTGCTAAAAAAAATTATGAGCCAACCCATGGGCATGACGGACTTCTTTACCATGGAGGCGGGAGATTATCTCGAACGCCTCGACGTGGTCGTGTCGTCCCCAACCAGCCCACCATCTGCTGATTTCGTTTCCCTAGCGCGGCAGCTCAAGGGCTCGGCAATCATGGCGGGTCAAGAGCAAATAGCGGCGGCCGCCGCAGGCCTTGAATCGCTCTCGCGAGCATATGCCGACGACCGTCTCAATTGGGACGAGGCCACCCGTCAACTCGCTATCCGGGCCGTGGATGACCTCAAGGTACTTGTACGCTCCGTGCAAGCGTGGGATGGGTCCCACGACGAGCGGGCGCAAAAGATCACAAACGAACTCGAGCGATTCGCGGGACGAGCAACGGTTCCGAGACACGTCGTTAACGCTGAGCTGGACACGGGGACACGTGCGTTCATTGCGCGCGAAGGCGCGGCAGTCGGAAGCGCACTCGATCGAGCGGCCCGGTCCCTCCACGCGAACCCCACGGCTTTCGAAAGCCTGGATGCGGTCTTACGAGCCATGCAACCGCTACGCGGCATAGCCAGCCTGTCGGATCTACCCCCACTGCCCGACCTATTCGAGGGGATTGAGCGAGGGATCCAAGAAATCCGGAAACCAGGCGCTGGCGCAACAAACGCGTCGGTGATCATGGACGCGGCGGCACGCGCCGTCTCGACAGCTGCGCGCGAGATAGCGACAGAAGGAGAGGCAGACGCTGACTCCGGCGCCGCACAGGAATTCACCAAACACCTCGGTGAATTACTCGATCGCGACACTGACGTAATTTCCATAGAGACGCTCTACCATGGAGACGACGGCCCCCACGTCGTTGAAGAAGGGGGACAATCGCCGACGACGCCGCTGGGCCGTGTGGAACTTGTATCCCATCTCGAATACTTGCGGCAGGCCGCGGATGATATCGAGCGCGCGGAGTCAGACACCCAACGCGAACTACGGGCGCAAACCCTAAGTCCCACACTTCGGACATTAGCAACGGCAGCCGGTGGCCCGCTGGCAACAACGGCTGCTTCATTTGCGAAGGCCGCTCGCGACGCCATTAACCGCGGTGTTGCCATATCGGACCCCGCCGGTTTCGCCAGAACACTTCGAGACGCAAGTGCAACGCTCTCAGAAGCCGCACAGTCAAGCACGGAGCAACCAAGTAACCGTTTGACACGCGTCATAGCCGCGTTGACCGACCTGGGCGCGCCCCAACCGGAGGGTGACGACGTGTCCGTTGCGAGTCCAAGCAGCGGGGCAGAAACGATCGAGACTCAGGCCGTCATCTCAGAGCAGTGGATCGAACCCACGTCGACACCATCCTCCGCTGAAGAAGAGGGTACGGATTTGGCAGCCGGACTGATGAAGTACTTACATCTGATCGAGCAAGTCGGTATCGAGGACGCTCAGTTGTCGGAATTACTCGCCGGTGAACCAAACTACGACGCCGTAGCGCCCTTAACGCCGTTGCAGCCCGAGTCGCCGGACATTGCGGCAATAATTAACGCACATGCCATCGGTGCCGCCGAGCCCGCACACGCAGACCGTGTGGAGGGCGACGATGCGGAGACCATCGGTATCTGGGATGAAGAGGAGATGACGTCTGTTGTCGATGTGGCGTCGGAAGCACCGGCGGCGAACATCGATCAAGACCTCGAGTCCGCCGTAGCCATCACGGAGTTTTGCTACTCTGGTTCCGCAGCGTTGCAACGCGCCGTAAGTCTTCGCGCCGATGTGCGCGCTGCACTCGAAACCGGGATCGTGGACGAAGAGCTTTCAGATCTCTTCGAAGAAATATTCGACCTCGTGCAACTTGGTCTCGACCGACCCGCGTAAACCGTCCCAAAGCCCCACCGACCGTCAAAAGTCCGGCGCCAGTTTGCGGTGGCCCGGAATCATCGGTGTTTTGGTTTCAGTCCTTCTTTTGTGGTGGACACTGCGGGACGTTGAGCCGTCCGAACTTCTCGCACATCTTCGCCGTGTCAATGTGCCACTCATGCTCGCGGCGGTAGCCGTCTCGACGATCGTCTTCCCGTTGCGCACGATCCGATGGCGATATCTCCTGGACCTGGACGGCCAACGGCTCCCATTTCGACCGTTATGGCACGCCACGGCAGTTGGGTTCATGGCCAATAATATCCTCCCGGCCAGAAGCGGAGAGGTAGCGCGCGCATACGTGGCGCACAAACTGACGGGTGCGCGCTTTACAACGGTAGCGGCCACACTTGTGGTCGAACGTATTCTCGACGGTTTAACACTGTTGACCATTTTGGCCGGGGCCGCAACCTTGGGTGGATTTGCGACCGGCTCAGGTTTCAGTACACTCAACTTGACCAGCCTGGTCGTCACCGGCGCAACCGGTGTATTTATTGCGCTGGCCGCTATGACGTTCGCGGTGGTCAAACCCGAGCTTGCCAAGGGCATATTGCATCGCGTGCTTGACACCATGCTACCGCAAAAGTGGGCGCACCGTATTGGTGGCATCTTAGACGGGCTCTTTGACGGCATTGCAGTTCTCCGCAAACCCAAGCGACTGGCCACCGTTCTCGTTTGGTCGTTTATTGTGTGGGGCGTGAACGGTGTTTCGTTCCTGTTGGCGATGTGGGCATTCACAATGGCGGTGCCAGCGAGTGCCGCTTTCGTCCTGGAGAGTACGATCGCATTTGGTGTAGCAATTCCATCCACGCCCGGGTTCTTCGGGCCCTTCGAAGCCGCAACACGACTCACCCTTGCTGCCTATGGTGTCAGCGGTGCAGAGGCGGCCGCGTATGCCGCCGCATATCACATCACCACCTTCATTCCAATTACCGTGCTTGGGCTTTTCTCGCTCACGCGCGCACACCTGCATCTCACCGATCTTCGCGGTGCGCGGACAACAACGTGACGGCACCCGATCGTGTCGAACGCAAGGCTCACGCCAAGGTGAATTTGTTGTTGCGTGTGCTGTCTCAGGAACGTAGCGGATACCACGGCATAGAAACCCTATTTTCCCTGCTCGAACTTGCCGACGAGCTGGTCGTTGAACGCGCCCCATCCGGTATCGAACTGGACGTGACCGGCGCGGACACCGGCCCCGTCGAAGAGAACCTCGTCTACAAGGCTGCTCGATCGGTCATACGCGCGGCGGGTATCACATTCGGTGTCCGGATCCACCTTGTGAAACGCATCCCGGTGCGGGCTGGCCTTGGAGGGGGATCGAGCGACGCCGCCGCAACTTTGGCGGCCATCAACGAATTGGCGGCCGGCGTGGTGCCACAACACGAGATTGTTCAACTTGCCGCGGGACTTGGGTCAGACGTTCCTTTTTTTGCTAGCGGCGCACGGATGGCAGTTGGTTGGAACAGAGGCGAGCGTCTTTTCCGTCTTGCGCCCCCGCGTGCGGCCCCCTGTCTCCTGGTGGTTCCGAACGTCGGTGTGAGTACCCCCGAAGCGTACGGACTATTGGATCGTGGAAGAGACTATGACACACCTCGTGCCACCGTGGTGCTGGATGCGGACGCGTTCACATCGTGGGGAAATGTGGCCCGACTCGGTGGCAACGATTTTGAACCCGTGGTTTTCTCGAAAGAACCGGACGTTCGAACCCTGTTTGAAAAGACGGCCGAAACAAACCCGCTACTGGTACGGATGACCGGCTCCGGATCGACTATCGTGGCCCTCTACCGCAGAGATGCCGACGTGGATGACGCCGTTATGGTTCTGGGCGAAAGGAAACACAAGTTGATTCGCACAAGGACCGTCGGATGATTTCCGCGTGACGGCTAGGAAGGTCTTTCATGGTCTAGTAGATTTAGACGATTGGTGGCCCCTCGTCTAATGGCAGGACACCGGCCTTTGGAGCCGGGAGTGGTGGTTCGAATCCACCGGGGCCAATGGATTGACCGTACACCTCTCATCTTGAGCGGGCTCGAAGATTGCGCACGACGGTCATTCTCGACTCGAACACAGGCTCGAATACGCATGGGTGTCGATACCACCACCCCTACCGCCCTCGGTGCAGACCGAGAACAAATCGAATCGGTAGTCATTCGATTCGCAGGCGATTCCGGCGACGGGATGCAGATCACCGGTTCACAATTCACTCAGGCAACCGCCCTTTTTGGCAATGACCTGGCGACGTTTCCGGATTTCCCGGCGGAGATCAGGGCGCCGGCGGGAACGACCTACGGCGTTTCGGCATTTCAAATACATTTTGGCACCCTCGACATTCAGACGTCCGGTGATGCACCCGACGTGCTCATCGTCATGAATCCTGCCGCCCTGAAGGTCAACATCGGTGACCTCAAGGTCGGTGGCACGGTGATCGTAGACACCGGTGCGTTTCAAAAGAGAAATCTGGCCAAGGCGGGTTACGACAAATCGCCTCTCGAGGACGATTCGCTGGCGCCATTCCAGGTGATTGAACTGGATATCTCCCAGCGCACGCTCGAGGCGGTGGAGACATTCGACCTCACCTCCAAAGAGGCCTTGCGGTGTAAGAACTTTTGGACACTCGGTCTCATGCTGTGGATGTATGGACGGGACCGGAAAGCTACCGTTGAGTGGTTACAGGAAAAGTTTGCCAAGCGACCCGAGATCGCCAACGCAAACGTCGCCGCGCTGAACGCCGGACACGCGTACGGGGAAACGGCGGAGCTTTCGCATTTAGCCGCGTACAACGTACCAAAGGCACACGTTGCGCCGGGTATGTATCGAACGGTTACGGGAACTGAGGCCTTGGGTTGGGGTCTTTTGGCCGGCGCCAACGCCGCACATCTGGAAATATTGTTTGCCTCCTATCCCATCACACCGGCATCTCCGGTGCTGCATACCCTCGCGCGATTGAGTGCGTACGGAGTAACAACGTTCCAGGCCGAAGACGAGATCGCGGCAATCTGCGCTGCTATCGGAGCGTCGTTCGCCGGCACGCTTGGTATCACATCGAGTTCCGGTCCCGGAATCGCGCTCAAGGGCGAAGCGCTCGGTCTGGCGATCGCGATCGAATTGCCACTGATCGTTGTCAACACACAGCGAGCGGGCCCGTCAACCGGACTGCCTACCAAGACCGAGCAATCGGACTTGTTACAAGCCGTTTATGGCCGCAACGCCGATGCGCCATTGGTGGTTTTGGCGTCCGCCACCCCAAGCGACTGTTTTGAGACGGCCATCGAGGCCGTCCGTTTGGCAACAAAATTCATGACACCGGTCATGCTACTCAGCGACGGTTATCTGGCCAACGCGGCTGAACCTTGGCTCATTCCGGACGCCTCAGCTATTGCGGACTTCCCCGTTAGCCACCGCACCGACCCAAAAGACTTTCACCGACCCAAAAGACTTTCACCCCTTCCTCCGTGACCCCAAGACACTTGCACGTGTTTGGGCAAAACCGGGGACCCCCGGTTTGGAGCATCGCATTGGCGGACTGGAAAAAGACTACGACAGTGGGAACATCTCCTACGATCCGGACAACCATGAACGCATGATGCAAACGCGCGCGGATAAAGTTGCAGGGGTCGCAAACGACATACCAGCTCAAACGGTGGAGATCGGACCCGAGCGTGGTCGACTGGCCCTCGTCGGATGGGGATCGACTTTTGGGGCAATCAACCAAGCGGTGCGCCAAGCGCACGAGGAAGGCATCGAGGTTTCACACATTCACCTGCGGCATCTGTGGCCATTCCCTGCAAATCTGGGCGAGTTGTTGACAGGATTCGAGCAAGTGGTTGTACCCGAAATGAACATGGGTCAGTTGGTGAAGATTCTACGGAGCGAGTACCTCATTCCAGAAACAATTCGTTCCAAGTCGAGGAATTGAGCATGACTGTCGCCACGAATGAGAAAAAGACCGCAAAGGATTTCGCTTCCGATCAGGAAGTGCGTTGGTGCCCCGGTTGTGGTGACTACGCAATTCTCAAGTGCATGCAGCGAACGTTGGCCGATCTCCAGGTGGAAAGCCACAACACGGTTTTCGTGTCCGGGATTGGATGTGCCGCGCGTTTTCCGTATTACATGTCGACGTATGGGTTTCATACCATCCATGGTCGCGCCCCCGCGTTCGCTACCGGCATAAAAACCGCCAACCCTGAGTTGGACGTCTGGATCATCACCGGCGACGGTGACGCACTCAGCATTGGCGGCAACCACATAATTCACGTCTTGCGCCGTAACGTGGACGTGCAAATCATTCTCTTCAACAATGAGATCTACGGTCTAACAAAGGGTCAGTACTCCCCAACATCTCGCCGTGGCACGCGGTCACCATCTACCCCAAAAGGTTCCGTAGAGTCCCCGATTTCGGCCACCCATCTCGCACTCGGAGCGGGAGCGCGTTTC
>JAZDDD010000268.1:0-5842 GCA_036679545.1 Gemmatimonadota bacterium
CAAGCTCGTCGTTGCCGTAACGCCCCATGACTCTCAAACGCGTTGCCGCCGAAAACGAGTTGGAGAGACGTGCATTGGCGCCCCACGCGGCCCCGGTGCCCATCGACGGACCACCACGCGTCAGAAAGTCACTCTGCGCCCGAAAGATCCGGTTGATACCGAAGTTGATATTCCAAAAGTTGTGAAACGTTATGCGCGTATTGTTGGCCAATACCGTTGATTGCCGGTCACCTCCGAAATTCCAACCCCCGCGGATTACGGTACCAATACGCCAGTCACGGAACAGCTTCCCCGGTTGTGTTTCTCGAATCTGAATATCAGCATTGAAATCAATTGCGTCCGCGGAACTCAAACGCCCGAGGTCGTTGATCTCAAACCCAGGCGACCGTGCACTCACCTGCGCACCCCAAAGAATACGCCGGCCGGCGTTTTTGTCCGCGCGGATAGACGCGGTGTAACCCGTGAGACTGGTTCGATTCGAATCGAGCGTCGTGTAGTCGGCGTCCGGACGTTGGAAGTAGCGGGCGCTAGACCGCTGTGTCCGAGTCAGAGCCTCGGCTGAGCCACTGACGTGACTGAAGCCCGTGTATCCCGTGATTTCGTACTCGCCCTCCTTAAACCGGAGTCTCCAATCGGCACCACCCGAATACGCCTTTTGATGCAGCAACCCATTGAGACTTGTGTCGTCGTCAAATCGTCTGTTGACACCGGTGAATGTTGCGCCCACGGTGGATTGGGTTGCTCCGAGTTCCTGTTGCATTCGGACCACACCAAACCCCGTAGTTGGTTCGACGGCGATGTCCTCAAAACCTTCCGTTTCGAGATCGAACGTTCGCGCAACCTCACGGGAGGTTACTGACGCAAGCGCGCCAACCGACAACCCGGACGATAGTCGCCCGGTAAGTTTGGCCGCACCAAGAATGGTTGTATTATCTGGCCGATCCACAAAATCACCACTCGCGCCACCGCGTGGACGTGCACCGATGCGTCGGGAATAGTAGTAGTCGGGCCCCAGACCGCTGAGTAACTCATTTCCTTCGATGAAAAAGGGGCGCCGTTCGTCGAAAAAGGTTTCAAAAGCCGTCAGGTTGACCTCGGCCGGATCTGCTTCGACTTGCCCAAAATCGGGATTCACCGACAAATCCAAAGTCAGATTGGGACCGATTCCAAGTTTGGCATCCGCACCAAATCGGTTACCAAAGTTCTGGTCGAACGGATCATTGATGTCGCGAGTCACGGCACTGGCGTCACCCGCAACATAAGGAAGTAGTTCCACTCTCCGTGGCGGCGGTACGTCCTCCAGCCCCCGGAGCGTACCAAACCGCGATATGAAACCCGTCTGCGACCGTGGGACGACCACCCAATAATCCGTGGTGTTTTCCGACGGCGTCCAACGTCGAATGTTCATGCCCCACATTTGCTCGGCCGACGCGTTAAATCGGAGTTGCGAGTAGGGAATCTTCATTTCTGCGGTCCAGCCGGTGGAATCCACTTTTGCCGAGGCACTCCACACCGGGTTGTACTGTCTTTGGGTGCGGTGCTCGTTGTCACTGGCGTGGTAACTATCAGCGCGCACACCCGCAGCCGTCACGGAAAAGCTGAATGCCGTACGTCGGTCGAGGTAGGTGTCCAACGACACGGTCAGGATTTCGGCGTTGCTAAAACCGTCGCGCCGAGTGATCGGTCGTGCGATTGACGACGGGTCATGTGACGCCATATGCGCGCCGATGTACAAAGCTTCGTCATCGTAGAGGATGTAAACCGACGTAGCCTGACGGGGTTCCACACCCTCATCCGGCGATCGCTGCACGAAATCGGTAATCACGTTGGCCGTTTTCCAAACAGCCTCGTCCATGCGACCATCGACACTTGGAGTTTCGCCGTTAATTCGAACCGCCACCGCAGACTTAGTAGATGCCTGGCCGTGCAATACGGCTGGCGCAGCCACAACCAACAGGGCCAGAACCCATAAACTCTTTATTTTCAATGACTTCTCGCGAATCGTGTGGGATAAATTAAGACCAAGGTGGGGCCCCGCCTCACCGCCTTCCTTCTTTACGCCGCGACCATAGCGCGTGTTGGACCCGCGAGCTTGTAAGCAGAATACGTTCCACACGACTCGACACGTGGCTCAGCCATCGCCGAAAGCGTACTTTCCATTTGCCGTCTTCGGGGAACCTATATGGCATCGATTGCGACTGACACCCAAATGACAAACCACATCGGCGGGGAGTGGGTACTTGCTTCGGGCACCGACGGCCTCGACGTGACAAACCCCGCAACGGGTGAGGTTCTTGGTCACATGATCGTGTCCAGTGAGGCCGACGTCGATCAAGCCGTCGCGTCCGCGACCGCGGCGTTTCCCAAGTGGCGTGCCACACCGCCCGTGGAGCGCTCCAGAGTCCTCTTTCGCCTTAAAGCAAAGTTAGAAGAGCACCTCGAAGAATTGGCCGTAAGCTTGACGAGGGAGCATGGAAAAGTCATTGCCGAATGTCGAGGCGAGATTCAACGCGGTATAGAAAGCGTCGAGCACGCGTGTGGAATACCGACGCTCATGATGGGATCGACCCTTGAAGACATTGCTCCGGGCATCGACTGCGAGACATTTCGCCAGCCATTGGGCGTTTTTGCGGCGATCACACCGTACAATTTTCCAGTCATGATTCCAATGTGGTTCTGGCCGTACGCCGTTGCGACGGGCAACACTCTCGTTTTGAAACCAAGCGAGCAGGATCCGCTCACACACCAAAAAATCGTCGCGCTCGCCGCTGAGGCAGGTTTACCACCCGGAGTCTTGAACGTTGTGCATGGTGATCGCCGCGTCGCCGACGTACTCGTCGATCACCCGGGTGTGAGCGGCGTCTCGTTTGTCGGATCGAGTGCGGTGGCCAAGGACGTTTACGCTCGCGCCGCCGCATCCGGCAAGCGCGTGCAAGCGCTCGGCGGAGCCAAGAATCATATGATTGTGTTACCCGATGCCGATCCGGATCACGTCACGGATGTCGTGATGGCGTCTATCTACGGATCAACGGGTCAACGCTGCCTGGCCGGGAGTGTCATCGTCGGGGTCCAAGATGCCTACGAGCCCATTCGCGACCGCATCCTCGTTCGTGCCAATGCGCTTCGCCTAGGCAACGGGTTGGACGATGGGGTGGATATGGGACCGGTGATATCGGCAACCCACGCGCGTAACGTCAAGAATTTCATCGATCGCGGTGAACGCGAGGGTGTACAGCTCGTCTTGGACGGTCGCAAGGCAGCGGTTCGGGGTCTTCCGCATGGGCATTGGGTAGGGCCCACGGTATTTGAGGGCGCCGGTCCGGAGACAACCGTGGGTAAGGAAGAGATTTTTGGTCCGGTGGCAAATCTGACACGGGCGGATTCACTTGAAGATGCCCTGACTCTCATCAAGAAGAACCAATACGGCAACGCGACGTCAATTTTCACCACAAGCGGCCGAGCCGCCCGAGAATTCCGCTATCACGCAGGGATCAGTATGATTGGCGTAAATATCGGCGTAGCAGCGCCAATGGCGTTTTTCCCCTTCGGCGGTTCCCGGGCATCTTTCTACGGAGACCTCAAGGCGCAAGGTCGAGATGCTGTCGCGTTTTACACGGACCAACGAGTCGTAATTTCGAAATGGTGATCAGCTACCAGCTGCCAGCCCCCAGCTGGGGACATCACATTGTGGCGAGATACTCGAGGACATAAGAACTCATGACCACGGCAAACACGACAAACACTAACACCTTGGAAATACTGGCTGACCGGGAGCGATTCCTTTTTCCGTGTGCTCCGCCCTATTACGACGAACCGATCGTGATCGCGGACGGCAAGGGACTGAACGTCATCGATTCTGAGGGACGTGAGTATCTCGATTTCTTCAGTGGCATTTTGACCACAGGGATAGGGCACTGCCATCCCGAGGTCGTCGCACGAGTTCGCGAACAGGTTGGGCGGATCGGCCACACCTCAACACTGTATGTGACCGAACCACACGTCGCCTACGCAAGACGACTGGCAGAACTGACGCCGGGGGATCTCAATCTTTCGTTCCTCACCAATAGCGGCACCGAAGCCGTTGAGACGGCGATCATGCTGGCACACATGTACACGGGGCGCTCCGAAATCATCGCGCTGCGGTATGGGTACTCCGGGCGCAGTATGCTCGCAACCAATATGACCGGACACGCGTCGTGGCGTCCGCTCCCCTCCACCATTCCGGTCAAACATGTGCTGGCCCCGTATCCGTACCGTTGTCCGTTTAAGAGTCCATGCGACGAGACTTGCGTGGACGCTTTCGGACGGGACTTAGAAGAAGCGATTGTCACCACGACCAACGGTCAACCTGCTGCGTTTATGGCCGAGACTATTTTGGGTGTCGGAGGTTACATCGTGCCACCACCGGGATACTTTCAGCGCGCGGCCGAGATCATTCGTCACTATGGAGGGTTGTTTATTTGTGACGAAGTGCAAGCCGGTTTCGGTCGCACGGGGGGAAAATGGTTCGGTATCGAACATTGGGACGTCGTGCCGGACATCATGGTGTTGGCTAAGACGATCGCAAACGGGTTTCCGATGGGAGCCACGGTAACACGAGACGAAATCGCGGCCGCGTGGTCCGGGAAGACTATTTCAACTTTTGGCGGCAATCCCATTGCGACGACGGCGGCGCTTGCAACATCGGATATCATGATGCGCGAAGACGTGCCAAAACGTAGCGCCGAACGTGGTGCGCAGCTACGAACGGGACTGGAAACATTGCAAAAACAGCATTCCTGGATCGGTAACGTCAGCGGCATGGGTTTGATGCAAGCTCTGGAACTCGTCGATGATCCTGTGCGCAAGACGGCAAGCCCGAGGAAAGCCAAGGCGTTGATGGAGGCGACGAAACAGCAAGGATTGTTGTTAGGTATCGGCGGGCTCCACGGGCAAACCATTCGATGTGGACCGTCAATGCTGGTCACCGAGGCACAAATTGACGACGCTCTGAATCGGTTGAACGCGGCATGTGAAGCGGTATCGCAATCCTCGTGACGTCAGGTACGCCAACCCCACATCGACCGTCTGTATGATCGGCGGTTTACCGTTTTCCGCCTGGACGTTGTTGGCCGTGGCCGTCGTACCGGGATTGGCCATCGTACTCAACGCCTTCCTCCACCACATGAGCGCGCAGCGTAACCGCCGCCGACGTGCGGACACCTCGTAGTGGCCACCACAGTCCTCGTCGTCTTGATCATCTATGGTGTGATTCTCTTTGCGATCGGGATCTGGGGAAGCCGTGAATCGCACAGTGTTTCCGGATACTACCTCGCCGGGAAGAAGCTACCGTCCTGGGTCATAGCGTTTAGCTCAAACACGACCGGCGAGAGTGCGTGGCTCCTGCTGGGGCTCACCGGCATGGGTTACATGGTTGGCATCCACGCGCTCTGGATTGTATTTGGCGAAGTCATGGGTGTGGCGCTTGCGTGGACATTTGTCGCGAGACCCTTCAAAGCCTATACCGACCGGTATGACGCAATTACGATCCCGGACTATCTGGTTGCACGGTTCCAGGACACGAGCCATACCATCCGTTGGGTCAGTGCCGTAATCATCCTGACAATGGTGATGGCGTATACCGCTGCACAACTTACCGCCTCCGGCAAGGCGTTTAGTTCGTTCCTCGACACGAGTTACACGGTCGGCGTCTTGATTGGCGCGGCCATGATTTTTTTCTACACGACGGTCGGTGGATTCAAGGCGGTTGCGTACAGCGATTTGCTACAGGGCGTACTGATGTTCTTTGGTCTACTGATCCTACCGTTCGTCGGCATTGCAGCAGTCGGTGGGTGGGGTGAGA